>NZ_JBXAYH010000002.1:0-305613 GCF_056782195.1 Dellaglioa sp. CoH-55-MRSF-8 | reverse complement strand
GTACAAGATAGCTATTATGATAATCAGTCAGATGAAGAAGTCAAAAGGTCAGATGCAAGTTATCAATTTCCATCACTTGATTTATTACCAGATCCTATTTTAGAAAATGCTGGTGAATTAGATGATTGGGTACTTTCTCAAATTGATGTATTAAATAATACATTGGAAGCATTCCATGTTAATGCAGAAGTTGATGGCTGGACAGTTGGGCCAACGGTGACCCAATTTGAAGTATCATTAGCTGCTGGTGTTAAGGTAAGTAAGATTACCAACCTTGTTGATGACTTGAAACTAGCGCTTGCTGCAAAAGATATCCGTGTAGAGGCGCCAATTCCTGGACGTAGTAGTGTTGGAATTGAAATACCTAATTTAAAATCAAGACCAGTCCTTCTCTCGGAAGTATTGAGATCTCCAGTGTTTATAGAAAATAAATCACCATTGACGGTGGCGTTAGGTGTCGATTTATTTGGTGAAGCACAAGTAACTAACTTACAAAAAATGCCGCATGGATTAATTGCTGGTGCTACAGGGTCTGGTAAGTCAGTTTTTATCAATAGTTTATTAGTTTCTATTTTATATAAGGCAACACCAAACGAAGTTAAATTGTTATTGATTGATCCTAAAGCTGTCGAATTAGCGCCATATCATGATATTCCTCATTTATTAGCACCTGTTATATCAGATGCAAAAGCAGCTTCGGCAGCTTTGAAATGGGCTGTTGATGAAATGGAAGAACGCTATCAAAAATTAGCTGCAGCTGGAGCTAAAAATATTGGTAACTTTAATCAAAAAGCAGAAGCTAATGGCGATTTTGGCCTAAAGATGCCGTATATTTTAATTATTATTGATGAATTAGCTGATTTAATGATGGTTGCTTCAAATGAAGTTCAAGAATATATTGCAAGAATTACACAAAAAGCTAGAGCAGCAGGAATTCATTTAATTCTGGCTACACAACGACCAAGTGTTGATGTTGTTACGGGTACAATTAAAAATAATATTCCAACTCGAATTGCATTTATGGTTTCTAGTCAAATTGACTCGAGAACTATCTTGGATACGGCCGGTGCTGAAAAATTACTTGGACGAGGCGATATGCTCTATCTAGGTAATGGATCAAGTCAGGCTGTTAGGTTACAAGGAACGTATATAGAAGATGAAGTAGATTTAATTACAGATTTTGTTAGAACTCAAGGAAAGCCAAGATATGCATTTAATCCAGATGGACTGAAAAAAATGGCAGATCAAAATGAACAACAAGATGATTTATTGCCAGGTATTTTAGATTTTATTGCGCACGAACAAACCATTTCAACTTCTAAATTACAGCGCGTCTTTTCAATTGGGTATAATAGAGCTGCCAATATTATTGACGAACTTGAAAATCAGCAACATATCTCACATGCTAAGGGGTCGAAACCTCGAGATGTGTATTTAAATGAAGATGAACTCAGACGGATGAGAGAAGAATTTTAACGACAAACTGAATATTAACTCATTTTATGGTAAAATTATGAATGAATAATGTCAGAAAAGGGGATAATGATGAATAACCAAAAAGTATATTATTTTGTAGGAATAAAAGGCTCAGGGATGAGTTCTTTAGCATTAATTTTACACGATCAAGGATTTAAGGTTGAAGGCTCTGATATTGACCAATATACATTCACACAACGTGGATTAGAATTAGCTAATATTAAGGTTTATTCATTTGATGAAAAAAATATCCATGAAGGTTTGACTGTAATTGCGGGAAATGCATTTACAGCGGATCATCCTGAACTTAAAAAGGCACGTGAAATGGGATTAGATATTGTCAGTTATCCTGAAATGTTAAGTCGATTAATGGAAGGTTACACAAGTATTGGTGTTGCCGGCTCTCATGGTAAAACAAGTACAACAGGATTGCTTGCACATGTCTTAAGTGGTATTGCACCAACGAGTTACTTAATTGGGGATGGTACTGGTAAAGGAAAACCTGATGCAAGATTCTTTGTTTATGAAGCAGATGAATACCGTCGACATTTTGTTGCCTATCACCCAGATTATTCAATTATGACTAATATTGATTTTGATCATCCAGATTATTTTACTGGTATTGATGACGTTTTTGATTCATTTGAAACAGTTGCAAAACAAACCAAAAAAGGAATATTTGCTTGGGGAGATGATCCTTTACTCCGTAAAATAAAAGCTGATGTTCCAATTTATTATTATGGTACAAAGGATTCTGATGATTTCCAAGCTCGTGATATAAAACGAACAACTAAAGGTTCTGAATTCGATGTTTATTATCACGATACATCATTAGGTCATTACCAAATTCCAATTTTTGGTGAACATAATATCTTAAATAGTTTGGCCGTTATTGCTGTTTCGTATTTTGAAAAAGTTGATTTAGAAGAAATTGCAAGTGAATTATTAAGTTTTAAAGGGGTTAAACGCCGGTTTAGCGAAAAGTATATTGGTGATATGACAATTATTGATGATTACGCACATCATCCATCAGAAATTAAAGCAACAATTGATGCTGCTCGTCAAAAATATCCTGATAAAGAATTAATTGCGGTCTTCCAACCACATACGTTTAGTAGAACTATTGCGTTGATGGATGATTTTGCAATTAGTTTGAATCTTGCCGATAAGGTTTATTTAACGGATATTTTCAGTTCTGCTCGTGAAACATCAGGTAATGTTTCTAGTGAAGATCTTGGTGCAAAGATTGTTAAGGGTGGCGAGATTATCAAACTTGATAATCTTTCGCCATTACTTGATTACAATAATGCAGTTGTTATTTTTATGGGCGCTGGAGATGTCCAAAAATATGAATATGCATATGAAGAATTATTGAGTAATTTAAGTTTTAAAAATAATTAGTTGCTGAAAAAGAAATGATTTTCGAATCATTTCTTTTTTATTACTTAATTTTTTTTTACGAAAAGTGAAAATTCTTGATAATTTTACATGATTTGGTACACTTGTCCTTATACATACAAGGGGTTATCCTTTAAAAAGGTTAATGCTGTATGAGGTTAAAAGTCATGTTGTATTCTGATTAAAATAAGTAGTATTGCTCTAACTTATTTCATTTTATTAAATTAGTTGTAATAGGTTTTAGTGTATTAATCACAATATTTTAAACATGATTTCTTAATTAACAAGGAGGAAAATAAGATGGATAATCAAAATAGCGTTATTATTAATGAAAAAGATGGATTAAATCATTTTTTAGCAAAATTATATGGGTATATGGCGCTTGCAGTTGGCGTTTCAGCTGTCACAGCATTTTTAACATTGACAGTATTTCAAAAATTAGTTTATGGCTTTATGGCAGAACATTCATGGTCAATTTGGGCATTATTTATTGTCCAATTGGTGGTTGTCTTAAATATTAACGTAAAGGCATCAAGGGCACCATTTGTAACATTTGCTTTATTGATGGGGTATTCTGTACTTGAGGGCGTAACGTTGTCGTTGATTATATCAATGTATTCAGTCGGGAATATCATTGCTGCATTTGCCGCAAGTTCGGCTGTATTCGTTACGATGACCATTTTAGGAAATGTTACTAAACGAGATTTAACTAAATTAGGCACACAGGCATTAGCAGCTTTGGTTGGACTAATTGTTGCTTCATTTGTAAATTTATTCTTACAAAGTGAACTTATTAATTACGTATTCTCATATATCGCTGTGATTATTTTCACCATTTTAACAGCGTGGGACACACAAAAATTAAGACAAGTATTTTTACAACGAGATAGCAATGTTTCAGTTTCTAACTTAGCTATGACAGGTGCACTAATGTTATATCTTGATTTTATTAATTTATTCATTTCATTCTTACAAATCTTTGGTTACGGTGGTAGAGATTAGTAATTCATAAATAAGAAGGTTAAACCTCCAAGTTAAGGATTTATAACTTGGGGGTTTTTATTACTTTATTGAGTTATTAGCGTATTCATTATTAATCACGGCTGATGTTTGGTAAAATAGAGATAGAGATTTTCAAAGGAGACGGATATTAAATGACTAATACTAATGAGAAACTACTATTGATTGATGGAAACAGTATTGCCTATCGTGCATTTTTTGCATTGTACCAATCTGTAGATAGATTTACAAACCAAGCTGGGTTACATACAAATGCATTATATGGGTTTAATAATATGTTGAATGTCATATTAGATACCGAAAAACCGACACATGTATTAGTTGCATTTGATGCAGGAAAGACAACATTTAGAACTAAAAAATATGATAATTACAAGGCCGGTAGATCAAAAACACCGCCAGAACTAAAAGAACAAATGCCATATTTTAGAGAATTACTAGCAGGATACGGCATTAAAACTTACGAATTAATTGATTTTGAAGCAGATGACATTATAGGCACAATGGCAAAAAAAGGTGAAGAAGCTGGATATAATGTGACTATTGTGACTGGAGATCGAGATTTAACACAATTAACAACCGATAAAGTAACAGTTTCTGTCACAAAAAAAGGCGTTAGTGAAATCGAAAAATTTACACCAGAGCATGTAATGGAAAAATTTGGATTAACACCATTGCAAATTATTGATATGAAGGGATTAGTTGGCGATACGTCAGATAATTATCCCGGTGTTACTAAAGTTGGTGAGAAGACTGCAATTAAATTATTAACAGAATATGACTCAATGGAGAATCTTTACGAAAATATTGATCAATTAAAGAAAAGTAAAATGAAAGAGCATTTAATTGAAGATAAAGATCAAGCATTTATGAGCAAAGATTTAGCCAGAATTCGACAAGATGCACCTATCACAATCGATTTTCCTGATACAAAATGGGATGGAAAAGACTTAGATAAGTTAGTTGCTTTCTATGAAAAAATGGATTTTAAAAAATTTTTAAGTCAATTAAATTTAAATTCAGCATCAGATAGTGTAGAAATGAATTTATTTCCAGAACCTAAAAAGACAGATTATAAAGTATTAACTAGTGATAATTTAGATGAATTATCTAAATTATCACAACCAATTTCTTTTTATTTAGAGATGTTGGAAGATAATTATCATACAGCAGATTTTGATGGATTTGCGATAGGTGATGGCAATCAATTTTTCGTAACACGAGATGTTGATTTGTTAAAATCTAAAACTTTAGTTTCAATTCTTTCAAATGATAAAATTAAAAAGAATGTATTTAATTTTAAACGTAATTATGTAGCATTGAACCGATTGGACATTCAACTTGCAGGAACTGAATTCGATCTTTTGTTGGCTTCATATTTGTTAGATACAAGTGATAATAGTAATGATCTTAGTAAAGTTGCACAGAAACATGATTACTATGACGTTAAGTCTGATGAAGAGGTATATGGTAAAGGCGTTAAACGTGCAATTCCAGAAGATGATGATATTTTCTTTAGTCATATGGCATCGAAAGTTGACGCCTTAAATCTTTTGAAAGAACCATTAATGGCCGGATTAGTTGATCATGAGCAAATGGATTTGTACACGGATATGGAACTTCCTCTTTCACTTGTATTAGCCAAGATGGAAATTCAAGGCATTAATGTGGATGCCGATAGATTGAAGATTATGAAAAAGGAATTTTCAACTATTTTAAGTGATATGGAAACTAAAATTTATAGTGAAGCTGGTGAAGAATTTAATATTAATTCACCAAAACAATTAGGCGTTATTTTATTTGAAAAATTAAAATTACCTGTTGTTAAAAAAACTAAAACAGGTTACTCAACTGCAGTTGATGTTTTAGAACAACTTAGTACAATAGCTCCAATTGCAGATTTAATTTTAAAATATCGACAAATTGCAAAAATTCAATCAACGTATGTTGAAGGATTATTAAAAGTTAGACATGAAGATAAGAAAGTTCATACAAGATACCTACAAACACTGACAGCGACAGGCCGATTATCATCTGTAGATCCTAATCTACAAAATATTCCGGTCCGCGTTCCTGAAGGTAAGAAAATTAGACAAGCATTTATACCTGAACATAAGGGATGGAAAATATTCTCATCTGACTATTCACAAATTGAGTTGCGTGTTTTGGCCCATATTGCGCATGATGCTAATATGCAAGAAGCTTTTAAAGAAGGAATCGATATCCATGCTAATACAGCAATGAAAATTTTTAGTTTAGAATCGCCAGATGACGTGACGTCAAATATGCGTCGAACAGCTAAGGCAGTCAATTTTGGGATTGTTTATGGTATTAGTGATTATGGATTGTCACAAAATATTGGGATTACTAGAAAACAAGCACAAACATTTATTGATACTTATTTAAATGAATTTACAGGCGTTAAGAACTACATGGAAAGCGTTGTGCGTGAAGCTAAAGATAAGGGCTATGTTGAAACATTATTCCATCGTCGTCGTTATTTACCAGATATTAACAGTCGAAACTTTAATTTACGTTCTTTTGCTGAAAGAACTGCAATGAATACCCCAATTCAAGGTAGTGCTGCGGATATTATTAAAGTAGCGATGATTAATATGAACAAAATGTTAGAAGAAGAACATTTACAAGCCAAAATGTTATTACAAGTACATGATGAATTAATTTTTGAAGCACCTGAAGAAGAAATTGCTATCTTGCAAAAGAAAGTTCCTGAAGTTATGGACGCTGCTGTTTCTTTAGAGGTTCCTTTAAAAGTTGAGAGTGCGTTTGGTGATAGTTGGTTTGATACTAAATAAAAAGTGGTTGGGGGTAATTATATGCCAGAATTACCAGAAGTTGAAACGGTTCGAAGAGGTCTTAGTCAATTAGTTATAGGTAAGACAATTAAATCAATTGATGTTTTATGGCCTAAAATTGTATCTGGGGATGTACTAGATTTTAAGCGTGAATTAGAAGGTAGAAAGATTGAATCAATCGATAGACTGGGTAAATACTTACTTTTTCGTTTTGATAGTAAAATGACAATGGTTTCTCATTTAAGAATGGAAGGCAAATATTTTGTCCGTGGATCAGATGAACCAATTGAAAAACATTCCCACGTCATATTTCATTTAACTGATGGGCAAGATTTAAGATACAATGATGTTCGTAAGTTTGGACGCATGCAACTAATCCCCACAGGTCGAGAACGTGAACTTTCGGGACTTAAGAAGCTAGGACCAGAACCGACAGAAGATGATTTTAAGCTCAGTTATTTCAAAAAATATTTATCTCGTAAGCATATGGCAATCAAGCCTGTGTTATTAAATCAAGAAGCGGTTGCTGGTCTTGGAAATATTTATGTTGATGAAGTTTTATGGATGAGTAAAATTAATCCGGAACAGCCAGCAAATTTAATTTCTGATAGGAAATTAGCTATATTACGTAAAAATATTATTCTTGAGCTAGCCACTGCGGTACAAGCTGGTGGAACAACAATTAGATCCTATACGGGTGCGTTTGGTGAGACGGGTTTGTTCCAATTTGATTTGAATGTCTATGGTCAAACAGGAAAACCATGTCCTAGATGCGGAGCGCCTATTGTTAAAATAAAAGTGGCACAACGAGGGACACACTACTGTCCACATTGCCAACCGTTAAAGGAAGTTTAAAAATGACTTATATTCTTGGACTAACTGGTGGCATAGCAACAGGTAAATCAACAGTTAGTCGTATTTTTAGAGAAGAAAATATCACAGTTATTGATGCAGACGTTATTGCGAGACAAGCTGTTGAACCAGAATCTGTAACATTAAAAATAATCATTCAAACATTTGGTGAAAAATATTTATCATTAACCGGGAATTTGAATCGAAAAGAGTTAGGTCAGCTAGTTTTTAATGATGCAACAGAGTTAAAAAAATTGAACGGCATTATGGTTCCTGCTATTAGAAAAGAAATCTTGTCACAAATAGAAGTCCAAAAAAAATTAGGTAGCCAGTTAATTATTTTGGATATGCCTTTATTATTTGAGCAAAACTACCAATTACTTTGTGATGCAGTAATGGTTATCTATGTACCTGAAACAGCACAATTAGAACGTTTAATGAAGCGGGATGAATTGTCTTTAGATGAGGCGATGTTAAGGGTTAAAGCACAATGGCCCATTCAAAAGAAAAAAGATTTAGCAGATTTTGTAATAGATAATTCAACAACGGTTGCCGTTACAAGGGTTCAAGTGCTAAACTGGCTTAGTAATCAAATTAATGGTTAAATAATGTAAATAAAAAATAATGAGGTGTCACAATGAAATGTCCACATTGCCAACATAATGGCTCTCGAGTCGTTGACAGTCGACCAACAGATGAAGGTCGCGTTATCAGACGACGTCGTGAATGTGAAAATTGTGAATTTAGATTCACAACATTTGAACGAGTTGAAGCTACACCACTACTTGTTATTAAAAAAAATGGAACACGTGAAGAATTTAATCGTGAAAAGATTCTTAAAGGTATTATCAGTTCTGCTGAGAAAAGACCAGTTTCAATGAAAGCTATCACTCATCTTGTGGATCAAGTGGAAAATAATGTTAGAGCATTAGGTGAAAATGAAATTTCTAGCCAACTAATTGGTGAATATGTTATGGGATTATTGGCTGATGTAGATGAAATTGCGTACATTAGATTTGCTAGTGTTTATCGCCAATTTAAAGATATGAGTGTTTTCTTAAAAGAATTAAATGAAATGATGGCTCGTGATAAAACACCTACAGATAAACCGGATTTGAAGGAATGATAATCAATGATTGATATATGCGGAAATATGAGTCCGAAAGACGGTTATGTCGTTTTAATGGATGAAAAAGTTACAAATGATGATATTGAACGACTAGACTACTTGTATCAACCTGTTATGGGTGTGATTGCGAGTGGTCTATTTGCTCTATTGAAAGGTGAGGCAGGTCAAAATCCACAATTATCTAATCGAAAGATGCATAGTGAATTACTTGCATTACTAAATATTGACATAGCAATGTTTTATGAAGCAAGAAGTGCCCTTGAAGCTTTAGGGCTTTTGAAGAGCTTTGAAAAAGAGGATGCAATAGGAAAAGTTGTTGTCTATCAATTGCGTCGACCTTTGCAAGCAACTGATTTTTTTACAGATGATTTACTAAGCACTTTACTCTGGGAATCGATTGGTGATGGTAGGTACAAAGAAATTACCACTCGATTTGCGTTACCAATTTTAAAATTAGATGGCTTCAAAGAAACATCTAAAAGTTTCTTAGATGTTTTCCAAGTTAATCAAGATCATTTGTCTAATAAACCTGATATTATTTCTGAAAGTAAAAAAGTTTTTTCAACGGACAAGAAGATACCGAAAAAGTTAGTTGAGTCAGGTAGTATTGAGTCATTTGATTTTAAATTTTTTATTGAACTACTGGAAAAGAGTTTCGTTTCTTTGGATAATATCAATGAACAGCGGGATTTAATTATTTCAGAGCATCTCTTGTATGGTATTGATGAAATCGAAATGGCCCAATTTATTGGAGATTCAGCTGACTTATCAACAAATGAAGTTGATTATAATTCATTCAAGCAACATATTGCTCACAAATATAATCAACAAATTAAACTGAAAAAACAAGAAGATTTAACAAGTAGTGATAATAAAAAGGTTAATATGAAATCTGTTGAAACGCTAAAAAAAGTTGGTTTTTCTGAAGAGGATTCGCAGTTAATTCTTGCGAGTGAAGCCTATAAACCTTTTGATTTTTTGAAATCGTTAAAAGAAAGCAAGGGTGGATATGTCACTGACAGTGAAGCATATCTGTTACAGCAACTTATTCAACGACAGATATTTTCTAATTCAGTCATTAATATTCTGATTCATTACATTTTGATTGACCGTGATTTATCAACACTTAATAAATCGTTTGTCGATACTATGGCTAATGATTGGTCACAGCAAAAAGTGAAGACACCTGAAGAAGCCATTAATCAGGTTCGACAATTTAACAATAAAAAGACTGAAACTAAGGCGTCAAACCAACGACAAAGAAAAATAATTAAAAAAGAGACATTGCCTGATTGGGCTAAAGATGACTATCAAGCACCAAAAGTGGATGTAAAAGTTGATAAGGATGAACTAAAAAGACAACTTGCTGAATTTAATAAAACAGCACCCAAAGGAGGAAAATGATGGAAGATTTAGGGACAGAAATCAAAAAATTTCTTGAAAAGGACAACCTGAGTGAAAGATATCCTAATGTTAATTATCGTGATTTAATGAGAAAAGTTTATGAAGATTCAGATGTCATCGCTTTTTTAGATAGAAATAAAGCTGAATTAACAGAGGATAGTATTCGACGCGCTGATGCAAAATTGTATGAATTCTTATCTGAAAAAAATAAAATTATTCTTGGTAAAGGAATGATAGCACCAGGTTATAAGCCACAATTGGTTTTGAATAATCATATGATTGATGTTTCCTATGTACCAACAGATTCTTTTATCGAGGCTCAAAAAAGTAGAGCATTAGCTAAGCGAGTTAAATCAATGAGTATGTCTAAAGATATCAAAAACGCGACTATGAATGGCTTTGATATGGATGAACGTGGGGATGCACTTAGCCAGAGTTTAAAATTTATAACAACATTTGTTGATAGTCCTAAATCTTATCACCAAGCAATGTATTTTTATGGTAGCTTTGGCGTTGGTAAAACATATCTTTTAGGTGCTATGGCCAATGAATTAGCAAGTCGAGGATACCAAACGACTTTAATGCATTTCCCTAGTTTTGCAGTTGAAATTAAAAATGCTATTAGTGATAATCGTGTTTATGACATGCTAAATGCTGTTAAAAAATCTGAAATTTTAATGATTGATGATATTGGTGCCGATGCAATGTCTAGTTGGGTTCGTGATGATATTTTAGGTGTTATTTTACAATATCGCATGCAAGAAGAATTACCAACTTTCTTTAGTTCTAATTTTTCGATGAAACAACTAGAAGATGAGCATTTACGTATTAGTCAAAAGGGTGAAGACGAGCCTCTTAAGGCAAAAAGAATTATGGAACGAATTCACTTTTTAGCAAAAGAAGTTAAGATTGTTGGAAAAAATCGTCGACCTAAATAAGAATAATAGTTGCTAAATTTCACTAAAAATGGTTAAATAGTTATTAAATTGATACGGAAGATTACATTCTTTTTTTATGTCCGCAGGGAGGGAAAGCATAGCTGAAAGCTTTTCTGGCAGAGAATAAGTGATGACCACTTCCATAATGTTGCCTGATTTTTATCAGGTCGGATTGGATCCGTTAAAATCTATGGAGAAAGTTTTGTTTCGGCAAAACTTTGAATTTGGGTGGAACCACGTTAATCGACGTCCCTAATACACGATTTTATTTGTGTATTAGGGACTTTTTTTGTATCAAAAAATATTAAAACAATGGAGGAAGTTAACATGTCAAAAATAAATATTACATTTCCAGATGGCGCAGTTAAAGAGTTTGATTCAGGTATTACGACTGAAGACGTTGCAAAGTCAATTAGTCCTAGTTTAGCTAAAAAATCAATTGCCGGTAAATTCAATGGTGTTTTGGTTGATTATCTTCGTCCATTAGAGGCAGACGGCGCTATCGAAATTGTTACTAAAGAATCTGCAGACGGATTAATCGTTTTATGGCATACAGCTGCTCAAGTTTTAGCTAATGCGTTACAACAATTATACCCAGGTATGAAATTTGGTATGAGTTCTGATATTGAAAATGGTTTCTATTTTGATACAGATAATGGTGAAACACAAGTTAGCGTTGATGATTTGAAGAAAATTCAAGATAAGATGAAATCAATTGTTAAAGAAAATTTGAAAATTGAACGTCAATTAGTTTCAAAAGCTGAAGCTCTTGAATTATTTGCTGGTGACCCATATCGTGCTGAATTAGTAGTTGAAGCTACTGATGAAAATGGACAAGTTGAAATTTACAAACAAGGTGAATTCGTTAACTTAAGCGATGGCGCACAATTACGCTCAACTGCTGATGTTAAAATTTTCCAATTATTATCAGTTGCTGGTGCATATTGGCAAGGTAAATCAAGTAATCCGATGTTACAACGTGTTTATGGTACAGCGTTCTTTAAACAAAAAGATTTAGATGCTGAATTAGTTCGTCGTCAAGAAGCACGTGAACGCGATCATCGAGTAATTGGTAATGACTTAGATTTATTCTTTGTAGATCCAAAAGTTGGTGCAGGATTACCATACTGGTTACCTAATGGTGCTACAATTCGTCGTACGATTGAACGCTACATTGTTGATAAGGAAGTTTCAAATGGTTATGATCATGTTTACACACCAATCTTAGCCAACTTGGATTTATATAAAACTTCTGGTCATTGGGACCATTATCGCGAAGACATGTTCCCACCAATGGACATGGGTGATGGCGAAGAGTTAGAGTTACGTCCAATGAACTGTCCTTCACATATTCAAGTTTACAAGCATCATATTCGTTCATATCGTGATCTTCCTATCAGAATTGCTGAATTAGGAATGATGCATCGTTATGAAAAATCAGGTGCACTTTCTGGTTTACAACGTGTACGTGAAATGACATTAAATGATGGTCATACTTTCGTTGCTCCTGATCAAATTCAAGAAGAATTTAAAAGCGTCCTTCGTTTAATGATGGAAGTTTATGATGACTTTGGGATTGCTGACTATTCATTCCGTTTGAGCTATCGTGATCCAGCTAACACAGAGAAATACTTTGATGATAATGAAATGTGGACAAAATCACAAAGTATGTTAAAAGGTGCTATGGATGATTTAGGCTTAGATTACTACGAAGCTGAAGGAGAAGCAGCATTTTACGGTCCTAAATTAGATGTTCAAACAAAAACAGCGTTAGGAAATGATGAAACGTTATCAACAATTCAATTAGATTTCATGATGCCTGAAAAATTTGAATTATCATACATCGGTGATGATGGTGAAGAACACCGTCCTGTTATGATTCATCGTGGACTTGTTTCAACGATGGAACGTTTTACAGCTTACTTAACAGAAATGTACAAAGGAGCATTCCCAACTTGGTTGGCTCCTAAACAGGTAACAATTATTCCTGTTAAAAACGATCTTCATGCCGATTATGCGCATGATTTACGTGCTAACTTAGTTGCTCGTGGTGTACGAGTAACGGTTGATGAACGTAACGAAAAGATGGGTTATAAGATGCGTCAAGCGCAAGTTACTAAAGTACCTTATATTTTAGTTGTCGGTGATAATGAAGTAGCTGAAAATACAGTTTCTGTTCGTCGACATGGTGAAGATGATTCAAATATCTTTACAAAAGAAGATTTTATTAACAACATTACAAAAGAAATTGCCAACTATAGTCGTAAAGCATAAAAAAGACTCATTTTAATTTGCTTGACAATGAGTCTTCAAGTTGGTATGATATAAAAGTTAAGAAAAAGCAGAGGCTCCCGCTTCTCGCCTGAAGAGACAAAGAGTCTCTGGGCAGAATATTATTGAAATTAAATTCCAATTAAAATGGATTTCAAGCGGGCTGCGATAATTTATTATTGTTGCCCGTTTTTCTGTGTTTTTTCTCAAAAAAATTTGGAGGTGCATTGCCATAGCAGTTGATAAAGTAGACAAAATGGTCAATGAAGGTATCCGCGCATCGGAACTTCGTTTGATCGGTGATGATGGCGAACAACTTGGTGTTAAAACGAAACAAGAAGCACTAGATATGGCAGAAATTGCTAATTTAGATGTTGTTGTTGTTGCCGCTAACTCAAAACCACCTGTTGCTAAGATTATGGATTACGGGAAGTACCGTTTCGAATTACAAAAGAAACAAAGAGAAGCCCGTAAAAACCAAAAGATTGTTAATGTTAAAGAAGTTAGACTTAGTCCAACGATTGATATTAACGATTTCAATACAAAATTGAAAAATGCCTCAAAATTCCTTGCAAAAGGTGATAAGGTTAAAGTATCAATTAGATTTAAAGGCCGTGCAATTACGCATAAAGAAATCGGACGTGATGTCTTGAATCGCTTCGCTGACGCAGCTAAAGAAGTTGCATCAGTTGAATCAAGAGCGAAGATGGATGGACGTAGTATGTTCATGATGCTTGCACCTAAGGCTGAAAAGTAAAGCTATATTAGGAGGATATTAGATTATGCCAAAACAAAAGACTCATCGTGCATCAGCAAAACGTTTTAAACGTACAGGAAATGGTGGCTTAAAACGCTCTAAAGCATATACAAGTCATCGTATGCATGGTAAAACTAAGAAACAACGTCGTCAATTAAGCAAATCAACTACAGTGTCAGCATCAGATAACAAGCGTATCAAACAAATGCTTTCACAAATGAAATAATAAATATAAATTAGACAATTGATGCCATTTTTAAATGGCTCAATAAGGAGGAATTTTCATGCCACGAGTTAAAGGTGGAACCGTTACACGTCAACGTCGCAAAAGAATGCTTAAATTAGCAAAAGGTTACCGTGGATCAAAACATATCCAATTTAAGGTAGCTAAACAACAAGTAATGAAATCGTACCAATATTCATTCCGTGATCGCCATCAAACAAAACGTAACTTCCGTCGTCTATGGATTGCACGTATTAACGCTGCAGCACGTATGAATGGTTTAAGTTACAGCAAGATGATGCATGGCTTGAAATTAGCTGAAATTGAAGTTAACCGTAAAATGTTAGCTGAATTAGCTGTTAAAGATTCAGCAGCATTTGCTGCTGTTGCAGAAGAAGCTAAAAAAGCATTAAGTAAATAATAACTTTTAAGAGGATACTTGACCAATTGTCAAGTATCCTCTTTTTTTAATAAAATTTCTGTAAATAAGTTAAGTATGTTATTTTTAGTGAAATCAAAAAAATTTTATGTGATATCAATGATTATGGTCTATGTAACTAATAAGACAAAATATAATCTTAAAAAGAGCAATATAAAATTGAAATAACTCGTTTCTATTATTTTAAAATGAGAAAATAAAATTAATTTCATTTGTTTTCATGGAAAACATGCAATTTTGTTGAAAGTACATTATACTTAGATTATTATTCTAAAATTGAGGTAGCTAACATGCTTGAGAGATATAAACCAACTTGGATGGTTGAATCAATTTATGATTTAACACCAGAGGATTTACAAAATCATGGAATTAAAGTTGTTATGACTGATTTAGACAATACATTAATTGCATGGGATAACCCAAACGGAACCCCAGAATTGAAGAATTGGTTAGAGCTTATAGCTGCGGCTTCAATTCCAGTGATTGTTGTATCTAACAATAGTCACGAACGTATTGAAAAGGCACTGGAACATATTGGATTACCATTTGTTTCCAGAGCTCTAAAACCATTTACAAAAGGAATTAACCAAGTTAAAAATGAATTTAAGATGAATAATCAAGATTTAGTTTTAATAGGTGATCAATTGATGACTGATATTGCTGCTGCGAATAATGCGGGCATTAAAAGTATATTGGTTAAACCACTTGTTGAATCAGACGCTTGGAATACAAAACCTAATCGTTTCATTGAAAAAAGAATTAAAAATCACTTAATTAAAAAACACGATTTTAAAACTAAATGGGGGAATTCATTGGATGACTGACATAATTGAAGTACCAGAAATTGACGAAGATCTTTTTTGTATTGGCTGTGGCTCAAAAATTCAAAGTGAAGAAGTAGATGAATTAGGCTATACACCTAAATCCGCAGTAAAAAAAGGACTTGAAACAAATGAACTATATTGCCAAAGATGTTTTAGACTACGACATTACAATGAAATTGCTGACGTTAAGTTAACTGATGATGATTTCCTAAAATTATTGAATCAAATTGGTAGTGCTGATGCATTAATCGTCAACGTTATTGATATTTTTGATTTTAATGGTAGTCTAATTCCTGGATTACATCGATTTGTGGGTGATAATCCTGTTTTAATGGTTGGAAATAAAGCTGATTTATTGCCTAAGTCATTGAGACGTTCGAAGTTAAAGGATTGGATGAGACAACAAGCTAATTTACAAGGATTACGACCAATTGATGTTGCATTGACAAGTGCAACAAAAAACTTTGCGATTGATGAATTATTAGAATTAATTGAAAAGTATCGTGAAGGCCGTGATGTGTACGTTGTTGGAGTAACTAATGTTGGTAAATCAACATTGATTAATCAAATCATTAAACAAAGAACAGGTGTCCAAGACCTGATTACAACTTCAAGATTCCCAGGAACTACGCTTGATAAGATTGAAATTCCATTGGACGATGATCGAGCTTTAATTGATACACCAGGTATTATTCATCAAGACCAGATGGCTCATTATCTATCAGGTAAGGCGCTAAGATTAGTTTCTCCTCAAAAAGAAATTAAACAACGCGTCTATCAGTTAAATGAAAACCAAACATTATTCTTTGGGGCTGTTGCAAGATTTGATTACATTTCAGGGGGAACTCCTGGTGTTGTCGTTTATCTTGATAATGATTTAATGATTCATAGAACAAAAACTGAGACTGCAAGTGAATTTTATGAGAAACATGCTGGTGGTTTATTAAATCCACCAACAGATGATGAAATGAACGACTTCCCAGAATTAGTTCGTTTTGAATTTAAAGCAACACAAAAAAGTGATTTAGTTTTTGCCGGACTTGGATGGGTAACCATTAATGAGGGTGCTAAAGTCGCTGGCTGGGCACCAAAAGGTGTTTCGGTTCTTTTACGTAAAGCAATGATATAAGAGGAGTTAACTAACATATGACATTAAGAGGCAAACAAAAAAGATATCTACGCAGTCAGGCACATCATTTACGTCCACTTTTCCAAGTTGGAAAAGAAGGCGTGTCTACTAACTGGTTAAACCAAATTCGCGAAGCAATTGAAAAACGCGAATTAATCAAAATTAACATGCTACAAAATGCAACAATTGATACAAATGAAGTTCGTATTTTTATTGAATCTAATAGTTCAATTCAAGTTGTTCAAGTGATTGGTCATACATTAGTGCTTTATCAAGCAGCAACAGATGTCGAAAATCGAGATATCTCTGACAAAGTTAATTTACTCGCTTAATTTAAAATTTTGAGGAGGTTTTTAGCTTGACTATTCAAGTCCAAAAATTAAAAGAAATTAATTTAGTTACGAAATTTAAGACTAAACCCATTCTTGATAATACGAAAAAGCGTGTTGGAATTCTCGGGGGTACGTTTAATCCGCCTCACTTAGGTCATTTAATAATTGCTGATCAAGTTTGTCAGCAATTAGGATTAAGTGAAGTTCGATTTATGCCGGATGCAACACCACCACATGTGGATAAAAAGGAAGCAATTGATGCAAAGTATCGCCTTGATATGGTTAATCAAAGTATCGCGGATAACGATAAGTTTAAGCTGGAAGATACTGAAATTAATCGCGGTGGTATTAGCTACACCTATGACACTGTGGTTGCTTTAAAAGCAGCTCATCCGGAAAATGATTACTATTTTATTATTGGCGGCGATATGGTAGATTATTTACCGAAATGGTCTCGTATTGATGAATTAGTAAAATTAGTACATTTTGTTGGAGTTAAACGAACGGGATTTGAACAAACAAGTCAGTATCCTATACTTTGGGTTGATGTACCAACAATTGATATTAGTTCAACACAAATTCGAGATAAGATAAAAAAAGGCTGTTCAATTAATTATTTAGTACCTAAGGCAGTCTCAAATTATATTGAGAAAGAAGGGTTGTATCGTGAATAATTTAGTTTATTCTAATAATCTTTTTAGTGGAACTAGAGAAGAATTAGTACAGATTTTGAAGGAAACTTTGAGTGAAAAAAGATTTCAGCATGTGTTAAATGTTGAAAAATCTGCAATTGAACTTGCTCAAAATAATAATGGTGATATTGAAAGAGCAAGTATTGCTGGACTTATTCATGATTATGCCAAGGAGCGGACAGATGACACCTTTATCAGAACAATTAAGCAAAAACATATGGATCCTGATTTATTAAATTGGGGGAATGCTATCTGGCATGGAATTGTTGGCGCAGAGTTGATACATGATGAATTAGGTATTACAGATGATAAAATTTTAACATCAATTGTGAAGCATACGACAGGCGATGTTGAGATGGATTTGTTGGATAAAATTGTCTACGTCGCTGATTTCATCGAAGAAGGTAGGACGTTCTCTGGCGTTCTTGAAGCACGAAAAAAAGCATTTGAAAGTTTGGATGCAGCTGTTGGATTTGAAACAAAACATACACTAAGTTATTTAATTAATACCAATAAAAGAGTGTATCCTAAAACAATTTTGACCTTTAATAAATGGGTCGCAGAATAGAGGAGTAATAATGAATAGTATAGAAAAATTAGAAATCGCAGTTAAGGCTGCTGACAGTAAACGTGGCGAAAAGACGGTGGCTATTGATGTCCATGAAATTAGTCTATTAGCTGATTATTTCATGGTGACACAAGCTGACTCAGCTCACCAAGTTAAGGCTATCGTCAAAGAAATTCAAGATCAAGAAGAACTAGCAGGTGTTGAAGTCCGTCGTATTGAAGGACGTAATTCAACTAGTTGGGTTTTATTAGATTTTGGAGATTTAATTGTGCATGTATTTAAAACTGAATCACGTGAATTTTATGATCTTGAAAAATTCTGGTCTGAAGGCGCATCTGTAGATTTATCAGCATGGATTGAAGAATAATGATTTATACCACCTTTTCAAAATTGTATGATCAATTAATGGATCCTGATTTATATGATTCTTGGCAAACATTTGTCGAAACACAAGTTCCTGATAAGAAAACTGAAATTCTTGAATTAGCTTGTGGTGCAGGTCAATTAGCAATTGCTTTAACGCAATCTGGTTATTCAGTCGTTGGTTTAGATTTATCTGAAGAAATGTTATCAATTGCTGACCAACACGCACAGGATGCGAATGTATCCTTGCCTTTAGTACAAGGTGATATGATGAATTTGGAAGAGGCAGAGTTACCACAATTTGATGCGGTAACTTGTTTTGCTGACTCATTTTGTTATTTACCTGACGCTGATGCTGTAGGAAACGTTTTTAAATCAATTCATGGATTACTACAAGAAAATGGTCGATTCATTTTTGATGTTATCTCAACCTATCAAACGGATGAGATTTATCCAGGTTATATGTACAACTATCAGGATGATGATCAAGCTTTTTTGTGGTCAACATTTAAAGATGAAGAGCCACACAGTGTCGTTCATGAATTAACTTTTTTTGTCAAAAATGATACTAACTGTCAATTTGAACGTCTAACTGAGGACCATCATGAACGAACATATTCAGTTAATACGTATACTGAATTGTTAAAAAATGCTGGATTTAAGAATATTAAAATTTCGGCTGATTTTGGCACAAGTCAAGTTGATGATAAAACAACAAGACTATTTTTTGTCTGCGATAAATAGGAGTGAGTTACTTGGACACGACTGGGGTTATTGTTGAATATAATCCGTTTCATAACGGACATTTGTATCAGATTAATCAAATAAAAGAAAAGTATCCTGATACGACGATTATTGCCCTTATGAGCGGACAATTCTTACAGAGAGGTATTCCAGCTGCACTTGATAAAGAGAGCCGTACGGAGCAAGCATTGCAATCTGGTGTTGATTTAATAGTTGAGTTACCCGTTGCATTTTCTGTTCAACCGGCTGATTTGTTTGCTCAAGGTGCCATTAAATTATTGGCCGGATTAAAGATAACCAGACTTGTTTTTGGTGCTGAACATCCTGATTTGGATTTTATGACTATCGCAACTGAAATTCAAACGTTAGATAGTGAGTTTAATCAGTTTAATGAAACGTATGCCACACAATATCAACGAGCTGTTTTTGAAAAAACAGGTGTTCAAATTAATCGGCCTAATGATTTGTTAGGTTTAGCTTATGCTGAAGCCTGCATAGCCGAAAAAGCCGAAATCCAGTTATGTCCGATTCAACGTATAGAGGCTGATTACCATGAAACAAAATTTGTTGATACTCAAAAAATTACAAGTGCAACAGCAATTAGATTAGCAGTTCAACATCAAGAATCGATTGTAGAAGTTGTTCCTAATCAAACTCGACTTGATTCAGAAAATGAAAGATGGGCCGATTGGACAGATTTTTGGCCATATCTTCGATATCAGTTGAGTCTATCAACACCAGGTCAATTATCGTCGATTTATGGCATGTCTGAGGGTATTGAGTATCGTTTGTTGCAGCAGTACGAAAAGTTGCCTGACGAGGCTAATTTTGATGATTGGGTCCAAGCCGTTAAGTCGAAACGAGTAACTTATACAAAAATCTCAAGACTAGCAACTTATATTTTGTTACAAATAAAGCAAAATGAAATTGACAAACAATATAAGCAGCCTTATTATCATGTCTTAGGGTTCTCAAAAAAAGGTCAAACGCTGCTTAATCATTTAAAAAAGGAAGTGCCATATCCTATAATAACAAAAATTAGTAAAAAGGATAAAGAGGGACTTTACCAATTAGATTATCGAGCAGGAATTATTTATGGGCTAGTTAGTCATAAAAAATCGGATCTTTTTAGAAGACCTAAACAAATTAATTAACATACTGTCAAGGATATACCATTGACAATGTTTTTAATCACAGGTATAATCATAAGCGTTGCATTAGGAGGCATATTTGCATGAAATGGTCCTTAGTTGAGTTAAAAAAACAAAGTGATGAACCACTTCAAGTTGACGAAATGTTAAACCTTTCCGAAGGATTAATGCTGCGCAACAAAACAATTACAGCTGTTTCAGAAGTCCATGTTACGGGCATTCTGTCAGCAGATCATCAAGATGTCATTGGTCATTTTAACGTTAGTTTAACAGTTGAAATGCCATCAACACGATCATTAAAGAGTGTCGATGTCCCATTAAATTTTTCAGTTGATGAATTTTATGTAGGCTATCGCGATAAAGCACTTGAACGGTTTGATAAAAATGATGTTGTAATTATTTTGGAAGAAGATATGCTCAATTTGAATTCTGTGATAGAGGATAATGTGTTATTACAGATTCCGATGCAGATACTGACTGATGATGAGAGAAAAGCAGAAGATTTACCAACCGGAGACGACTGGGAAGTTCTTACTGAAGATAAACTCGTACAGGTTAGAAAAGAAAAAGTTGATCCTCGATTTGCCTCATTACAAAATTTTTTTGATAATGATGGTTCTGAAGAGGAATAAACATAACAATACTTTTATTAAAAGTTTTGGATAATTTTAAAGGAGGTGTTTGATAATGGCAGTACCAGCACGTAAAACATCAAAAACACGTAAGAGAATGCGTCGTACGCATTACAAGTTAACTGTCCCAGGTATGAGCGCTTGCCCTAACTGTGGCGAATTAAGAAAATCACATTATGTATGTCCTAGCTGTGGTTTTTATGACGGAAAAGAAGTCGTAAAAGTAAACAACTAAATCTACATTAAGTAAAAAGCCTTAACAACCATGGTGTTAAGGCTTTTTCTGTACAAAAAAAATAAGATTCAATTGAATCTTATTTTTTTTCACTAATTTTCAAACTTATAATTTTGAAGTCTGTCTCTGGATCAAAAAATTGAAAAGGTAATTTGGCATGGCTTTCAATATAAGTTACATTTTTAGCCGGTGTTTTAACAGCCTTAAAAGTGGGCGATTTGATAGATTTAATTAAATCTATCAAATCTAGAAGTAATAACTCTGGTTTGTTACTAAGATTAGACCAGCCTGAAAATTCGGAACGATAATTTTTAAAGATTGTTTTTCTTATCGGACTGATGAAAGCATTACTACTGTCATTTTCGTAAGGAATTGACTGAGATGCGATAGTGTGCTGACTTGTGGTACTATAAATTTGAATTCGACTATCTTTTAAATCTAAAAAATCGGCCGTTAATAATTTGTCGTTAACTTGGACAACTAAGTCAAAAGTAGGGATATTGTTAGAAAATTCTGCTTTTGCGCGACTGTATAAAAAAGTATCGATGGCATAATATAATTCTTGTACTTCAACTAATTTCATATTTGAAAGACCTCCTGAAATCAGTATAACAAAAAAAGGTAAAATAGATAGGAATTTTTGATGTCTAGTGTATAATTGACGTTGAAAGTTAAATGGGTTTATTGACAAAGTCGGTAGCTGATACTTTCTTAGATTACATGGTTTTTGATTCACAAAAAATTAAAGAAATGTAGGAGGTATTATAATGGATAAAGCACAAATTGGTGTTATTGGAATGGCTGTTATGGGTAAAAATCTCGCATTGAATGCTGAGAGTCGTGGCCGTACGGTAGCTATTTATAATAGAACGGGAGCTAAAACTGAGCAAGTTATGAAAGACCACTCAGAAAAAAAATTAGTACCCAGCTACTCAATTAAGGATTTTGCAGATTCATTAGAAAAACCTAGAAGAATTATTATCATGGTAAAAGCTGGCAAACCAACTGATGCTGTTATTGCAGAACTATTACCATTCTTAGATAAAGGTGATGTTTTAATTGATGGTGGTAATACTTACTTTGAAGATACAGTACGCCGTAATGCAGAATTAGATAATTCTGGAATTAACTTTATTGGAATGGGCGTTTCAGGTGGCGAAATTGGTGCACTTGAAGGACCATCAATGATGCCAGGTGGCCAAAAAGAGGCATATGACCTTGTTGCACCAATTCTTGAGGAAATGTCTGCTAAAGCTAGCGATGGGACACCATGTGTGACTTATATCGGTCCTAACGGTGCTGGTCATTATGTTAAGATGGTTCATAATGGAATTGAATATGGTGATATGGAATTAATTTCTGAATCATATCATTTGTTAAGAGATTTATTAGGCCTCTCAGTTGATGAAATCGCTGATATCTTCTCTGACTGGAACAAAGGTGAATTGGATAGTTACTTGATCGAAATTACTGCTGATATCTTAACACGTAAAGATGATTTAGGCACTGGTAAACCTATTGTTGATGTTATCCTCGATCGTGCTGGAAATAAAGGTACTGGTAAGTGGTCATCACAGAGTGCACTTGAATTAGGTGTTCCTCAGTCAGTTATTTCTGAATCTGTTTATGCACGTTACATTTCAGCAATGAAAGAAGAACGTGTTGAAGCAAGTAAAGTTTTACCTAAACCAGAAGTTAAATTAGGTGAATTAGATAAAAAAGAATTAATTGAAAAAATTCGTGAAGCATTATACTTTAGTAAAATCATGAGTTATGCACAAGGATTTGAACAATTACGTGTTGCCTCAGAACATTATGAATGGGATTTAAACTTTGGTGATATGGCTAAGATTTGGCGTGCTGGATGTATCATTCGTGCCCGTTTCTTACAAAATATTACTGACGCATTTGACGAAAAAGCTGATTTAAATAACATCTTATTAGATGGTTACTTCAAAGATATTGTTAAAAAATATCAAGAATCAGTTCGAGATATCGTTGGTATTGCTGTTAAAGCTGGTATTCCAGTTCCTGGATTCAGTGCAGCAATTACGTATTACGATCAATACCGTTCAGAAGTTTTACCTGCTAATTTAATTCAAGCACAACGTGATTACTTTGGTGCTCATACGTATGAACGTACTGATAAACCAGGTTCATTCCACTATACTTGGTATACTGAACAATAAAAAAAGTTAATAAATATACTAAAAAAGGCTATCTAACAACGATTTAAAAGTTGTTAGATAGGCCTTTTTTTCTTTTGGTTACGCTTTTGGTTACGTTTGAGTTAAGTATCTAAATATTGTAATAGTTTTGAAGTTACTGTTATATAGATTTGGGTAATCCTTACATTGGAATGACCAAGTAGATCTTCAATGCTGTTAAAGGAGGTACCGACTCCATGTAAAATTAACAAACACAAAATTGTTATCACTCTTTAAAAATTAACGTTGATATCCTAAATTTGGAGAAGTGACTTTTCCAGTAGATTTATTGACGTCAAATTCTACCATGTGTGTTTCAGTATCGAAGACGGATACAATATATTTATTACCTTTATCTAAAGTATCGCTTGATTTAACTTTTGGTTCCCAGTCGCTTGTCTCATTATTGAATGATTTAAAATAGCTTAAAGCAAGTGATTCAGCTTTTGATTGCGTCATCTTAGTTGATGTAGATGAACTTGTAGATTTTTCAGTGGTAGTAACGTTATTTTTCTCAGCCTCAATACTAGAAGAGCTTGCGGCAATAGAACTTTCAGCTGCGGTAATTGAAGAACTTGCAGCTGAGATGCTAGATGCTTGAGCAGATGATTCTGATGATGCTTTACTTTCGGAAGTTGCTTTTTTTATGGACTCTTTCTTACTTGATTCCTTTTTAGCTTTTATAATACTAGATGATGCAGCCTCAGAAGATGAAGAATCCTTACTTGTATTCTTGCTATTCCCACATGCAGTTAGTGAAAGTAGTGTGATGGCAGTAATCCCGACTATTGTTATTTTTTTATTCATAACACAAATTCCTCCAAATATTTTTATAGTAAAAAGCGAGCAGTGGGAATTGAACCCACTCGAAGTATCTATACGCCCGTTATCTATTTGTTTAATTTAGTGTACTAGTACCATCCCTATAATTAAGAGTAACACCGGCCTCTACATTAAAAATGTAAGTATTGAATTTAATTGAGGAGCTACCAATAGATTGAGCTTCCATTTGTACGCCACGAGCAAGAAGTTCATCTCCTCTGAATATTGGAGTAACGCGGTATCTAATATAGTTATTAGGATGTTCTTTAAGGTAAGTAGCTATATCCATTTCATGGGCAAGCATTTCAGGTGCATTCAGTTCACGAGTACCCGTAATTAAATTCTTTGGATTATTGTTCTGACCTGATAATTGATAACCAATTAAATGGCTACGATTATATAACCATCCGTTACTAATACGTTTATTTTTCCAGCCAGTAGGGTTCCAAGTTAACCCTTCGCGTTTCGCGGTAGGCATTAAAGATTTACTTAACATTGCATTGGCGGTTCCAGCACGATTCAGAGAATCTAGGTTGCTGTACGCTTCCCAAGTACCTTTACTAGTAGATAGGGTGCTTTCGCTGAAAGTAGGAATATTATTATTAACTTCTATTTCAGATTTATCACTATAGTTTAGAGATGATAAATCAAGTGTCTTAGATTTTTTAGTTGTTTCTTTTTTTGAAGAATCTTTACTATCATATTTAGCTAACTTATTTTTTAATTCTTTGATTTCTTTGTTAAGTTTGTCTAATTTCACTTGTTCTTTATCAACTTTATTATTAATTTCTTCTGCTTGCTTTTTGGCAGTATAGTCGTAAGTAACATGTGAATCAGATTTTGCTAAAACGGTAGTCGTGTTACTGATACCAATAAAAGTGAATGATAAAATTAGAACACGTATTAATAAATGATTAGTTGATTTCATTATTTTTTCGCCTTTCTATATCCAGCATCTTGAGCGGCTTGTTCTGTTTGGAAAGTAATCGCATTTGATTTACTCATTTTATAACCAGTTTGACCGGGAGTATGGTAAATTTTAGAATTAGTATTACCGATGATGGATCCTCCGCCAGTAGTAACAGAATCTGCGTTAGATGAATCCGTAGATGTAGAATTATTTTCTTTTTGAACGCTGTTAAAATGTTCTTGTTCTTTTTTTGCAGCTAGTCTTTGAGAACTTTCAGATTTAGATTTAGCTTTAGATTCACTTTCTTTTTCAGAAGTGGCTTTAGATTCTTTCTCATTTAATTTTTTACTCAATGATTCAGCTTCAGATTCTTTTGAAGAAACTTCTTTTTTTATAGATTCATATTTTGACTCTGCCTTTTTCTTATCGGCAGAGCCAACTTTTGTTACGGTAGTAAGGGGCGATTGTTTTTTAGTTGGTTCGGCCTGACTAGTCATCCCAATGCCTACAAGTGAAATGATCAGTACAGCAGTAGGGTACCAAACCCGTTTCTTGATTTTAGTGTATATATTTGGATTTTTAGTTTTTGTCATAAATCTTTTAACTGTGTAGTAAATAATAAAATATATTGAAATAAAAAAAATAAGTGCAAATAAAACGTTCATAATACGTGTTCCTCCAAAGATTTTTGTAATGTAAAATAAGCAATAAAAATTGTCTCAGTAATAAAAGTTATGTTGGTAATCTTTTTAAGACAGAAAGCTTGATTGGGCGGAACTAGATTCTTTGACACTAGCATTTCTACTTGAAGAAGGTGCAGTGATACCAATTAGAACGAGTAAAATAAATGAGATTAGGAAACTAAATAATATTAATTTTCTTGCATGATTAGTATCCTTTTTGTTAATTTTTGCGATAATAAATTTAATAACATATACCAAAAATGTGATAAAAGTAGTAATAAATAAGAGAGCGAAAAAGATACTCATGTGGAAAATCCTCCAGAAATAATATTTTTAGTGAAATATTGCGTAATTAGATTATGATGGACATACTCTATATCAATACAATTTTACTATTAAACTTTATAATAGTATATGAAAATAATTATTAGATGAACGTTATGAATATGTCACATTGGGATTAACGTTAAGACGTTAGTTTATGGATATGAAAGAAAAATTAGGCTGAAAAAATCTATTGAATCCCGAAAATATAAAGAATTATTTGTATAAAAATAGAGTGGATTTTCCCACTCTATAAAAAGGCTAATTTTTGGAGTCACTACTGTTTAGAACTAAAATAAAATCGGTTTGGATAGCATCGCCTAAAACAAAATCATGTTGGCTATGTTTTGTTAAGCCTTGTTTTTCATAAAAGGAGAGGGCAGGTTTATTATGTTCCCAAACTCCCAACCAAAGTTGATCTTTTTTAAATTCTTTGGCAACCTCTTTAGATTTTTCAAATAGAAGTTGACCTAATCCCATTTTTTTGTGATTTTTGCGAATGTAAATTCGTTGGATTTCTAAGCCGTTCGGAAAGTCATCTTCAGTTTGTGCGTCGTTAATATTTAATTTTAAATATCCAGTTAACTCATCATTAACATGTACGAAGTAAAAGAATGCATTTGGATCATTTAATTCACTCGTTAATTGTGGTAAAGAATAAGCGGTATCCAAAAAATCTTGTAAATCTTTTGGATCGTTATCTGCAGCGAAAGTATCAGTAAAAGTTTCAATGCTAATCTTTTGTAATATTTCTAAGTCATTAATTGTGCAAAGTGTGATAATAGGTGTCATCGCTTTTTCTCCTTATATGTAATCTAAAATACTTATAGTAATAGTAGCCTAAAGCTGAAAAATAAACAAATATTAAAATAATATAGCATAATCCTTGACTCTGAGTGCACTCCAAGTGTTTAACTTAGTATATTAAATAAAAAGGGAGCGATTTAAATGAATACAGTTACATTAAATAATGGAGTGAAAATGCCACAACTAGGTTTTGGCGTGTATCAAATTCCTTTAGAAGAAACTGCAGAGGCAGTTTATCAAGCGATTAAAGTAGGATATCGATTACTAGATACAGCGATTGCCTATGGAAACGAAGTTGAAACTGGGGAAGCTATCCAAAGAGCGATCACTGAAGGATTAGTGACACGAGAAGAGTTGTTTGTCACAACCAAATTATTTATCCAACATGTTGGTGAAGAAAAGGCGATGAAGGCAATTGATGAATCACTAGAAAGAATGCAGTTAGATTATCTAGACTTATTCTTGATTCACCAACCATACGGTGATGTATATGGTGCTTGGCGCGCTTTAGCTACCGCACAATCTGCTGGGAAAATACGTGCTATTGGGGTGTCTAACTTTGATATCGGAAAATTAATAGAATTCTCTCATATGAATGGTGTGGCTAAAGTTCAAGTTAACCAAATAGAAGTGAACCCATGGAATCAACGTTTAACGGATGAAGCCTATCATGAAAAATTAAGCATTCAAATGGAAGCATGGGCACCTTTTGCTGAAGGCCGGTTAGACTTATTTAAAAATGAAACATTGTCAAAAATTGGTAAACAATACGGTAAATCAGTTGGACAAGTTATTCTAAAATGGTTAATGCAACGTGGTATTGTAGCACTTGCTAAATCTGTGAGACCGGAACGAATGGCAGAAAATATCGACATATTTGATTTTGAATTAACAGTGGAAGACATGGCAACTATTACTGCCTTAGACAAACAAGAATCTGCCTTCTTTGATCATAATGATCCAGAAAGAGTTGAACGGTTCATGGAATTATTGTCATAAATTACCTGAAGTAAAGTTATTTTGCCAATGGTAAATAAAATATAAGTATAAGTATATAACGGAAAAGAAGCATTTGGGATAATTTTATCTATTTGAAGTGGAACCCCCTAAGTTGGAGAAAAATCTAACTTAAGGGGTTTTATTGTGTTCTTAGTTGAAATAAAGGAAAAAACTTTAATAGTTAACCAATGAGGTAGTATGGAATAAGATAATCCGTAACTATTTTTTAAGACGCTAAGGTATAATTTCGATATTCTAATATCCTAACTTAACGGCACACTTAGAAAATATAATGTGGTTTGGTGGAATTATTTTGTCAGAGAATAAAACCTTTTCATATAAGGTTTTTGAAGAAGTTATTTTGAGTATGCTGAATGGAGAAATCCGTGTTAACGTTGTAAAAGAAATTGAAATGGCAAAATTTATAATTGAATTATCGGTTTTACTGATTAAAGCTGCTGGTATCGAATAACTAATTCCAATTTTTAGTTTTCATTTTAATAAAGCGTTAATGATATATTTTTTAAAGTTAACGGTTTGTTATATTAATTTTATTACTCTTTTAGTTAATAATATATTAAAAAAACGGTTAAAAAGTGCTTGAATACCTATATGAGTTGAGCAGTGCAAAGTGTATGCAAGAATATCATTTAATGGTAGAATAAGAAAAGTAAGATATCGGTTAAAAATTGTGTGTATATGGATGAGAAAATAAAATAAAACTAACAGGAGATCATGAAAATATGAGTCGTATTCTAATAATTGAAGATGAAAAAAATTTAGCGCGCTTTGTTGAATTAGAATTACAACATGAAGGATTTGAAACTGAGGTTCATTTTGATGGGCGAACGGGTCTAGAAGCTGCTTTAAATGAAGATTGGGATTCAATTCTACTTGATTTAATGTTACCTGAATTAAATGGTCTTGAGGTTTGTCGCCGTGTACGACAAGTTAAAAATACACCAATCATTATGATGACGGCTCGTGATTCAGTTATTGACCGCGTATCTGGCTTAGACCATGGAGCAGATGATTATATTGTTAAACCATTTGCAATCGAAGAATTATTGGCGCGTTTACGTGCATTGTTACGTCGTATTGATATAGAGGGTGAACAAAATGTTGCAAAACAGACAACTGTCACTTACCGTGATTTAACAATTGAAAAAGAAAATCGTGTTGTTCGTCGTGATGAAGAAGTTATTGAGCTAACCAAACGTGAATATGAACTACTTTTAGCTTTAATGGAAAGTGTTAATGTTGTTTTAGCTAGAGATGTTTTATTAGCTAAAGTTTGGGGATATGAATCAGAAGTTGAAACAAACGTTGTGGATGTTTATATTCGTTACTTACGAAATAAAATAGATCGTAGCGGTGAAGAAAGTTATATTCAAACGGTCAGAGGAACAGGGTACGTAATGAGATCATGAGAAAAAAAATAACCCAGCATCCAAAAGAAGTAAGACGTATGTCACTTAAATGGAAATGGGCATTAGGAACGGCAATAGGTGTTTTACTTATATTTGCCGTTTTTTCTGCGCTTATTTTTCAGAGTTTTAGTGGCGTTTTATTAGATAAAGAAAAAAAAGATGTACAAGATACTTTAAGAACGGTGACGCAACAGTTAAGTCGTGAGAATCAAGACTTAACAATTTCAAGTACTGCACAACATTTAAAACCGATAAATGCAGATTCTCGACCAGATAAAGACGAAAATAACTTGTACTCAAATGCAGTAATTGTTAATTTATCAAGAGAAAATATTGCAGTAGGTGTTTATAATTTGAAGCAACAAGAAGTTTTTGCTTCAAGAAATTTAAACGTACCATTTGTTAAAAAAAATAAAATGACGTTTACTAGCCAAACAATTGATGGCGCAAATGGATATGTTGCTAGAAGAGCTATTTATTCATCTAAAACTGGCAAAAAAATCGGGTATGCACAAGTAACTAATGCTTTAGAAAATTACCATAAAATTAGTAATAAATTAATTCTAATTTTTATTGTTTTAATTATTACGGCAACCTTTGGTAGTGCTATATTAGGGTATATCCTGGCATCTTGGTTACTGAGACCGATTGAAGTAGTGAACGAAACTATTGATATTATTAATGAAGGCGAAACACCAATTGGACATGTACGTGTCCCAGATATGCATAGAAATGATGAGTTATCTGATTTGGCGGACTTGTTCAATAGTATGCTAGATAGGATGGAGCGCTACGTTGATCAACAGCAACAATTTGTTGAAGATGTCTCACATGAGTTAAGAACCCCTGTAGCAATAATTCAAGGTCATATGGAATTATTGAACAGGTGGGGTAAAGATGATCCGGCAGTTCTAGCGGAGTCGATTGAAGCATCTTTGCAAGAAATTAATCGTATGAAGAGTTTAGTTCAAGAAATGCTTGATTTATCAAGAGCTGAACAAGTAGAGATGACATTTAAAAATGAGTTAGTTGATGTCCGATTAGTTGTTTTACAAATTTTCAATGATTTTAAAATGATACATCCCGATTTTACGTTTATTTTAGATGAAGATTTTAATGGAGAAAGTTTGGTAAAAATATCGCATAATCACTTAGAACAAGTTTTAATTATTCTAATGGATAATGCCGTTAAATATTCAGAAACAAGAAAAGAAATTCATATTTCAGCATCAAAAGATATGAAAATGGTTCAAATTGCTATTCAAGATTTTGGTGAAGGAATTTCTAAAGATGACTTAAAAAATGTTTTTAATCGCTTCTATCGCGTTGATAAAGCTAGAAGTCGTGATAAAGGCGGTAATGGTCTTGGATTATCAATCGCACAAAAACTCATTATGGGTTATAAAGGAACATTAGTGGTAGAAAGTGTTGAGAAGCGTGGTTCAATATTCAGAATTTCGTTGCCTCTAGCTACTACTAAACCAACCGAAAAGATAAGAAGAGACTAGTGTTGAAATGCAATACAAAAATTTAGACAGTATAATAAAAAAAGCTTACCATTCTTAGAGCAATTCTAAGAATGGTAAGCTTTTTTTAATGGTTAATCTTTATTTGCGGTTTTGTTTACCAGCATTACGATTACGATTATTTTTTGCTACATTTGAAAGATTATCTTCAACATTATCAATTGTTTGTTCCACTGTTTCTTCAACAGCATCAATTGTTGAACGTTCTCTAACAATTGGTGGGTTCTTAGCAAGTTCAGCTTGAATTTCGCGACGAATCTTAGGACGCATTAACATAATTATAAATGTTTGAACACAAGCGAAGAGGCCACCGATGAAGAAGTAGAGACCAATACCTGCTGGCGCACTCATTGTAACAAAGACCATCATAACTGGACTAGCAATTAACATTGTTTGCATTGTTTTCTTTTGTTCTGGCGGAATGCCAATTGTTGAAATGAATCCTTGACCCAAATACACAATGAAACATAGCACAGTAAAGATAATTGATGGTGTACCTAATTTAATGCTAAAGAAGACAGCATCCTTTAATTCTGAAGAATATAAGATTGCAGCGTATAGCGCAGCAAAAATTGGCATTTGAACTAATAATGGTAGGCAGCCAATTCCGCCAGTCATGCTGACGTTGTTATCTTTATAAAGTGCCATCATTTCTTGACTGATAGCTGCTTTTTCTTCTGAACTTTTAGCATTTTTTTGTCGTTCTTGAATGACTTTTAATTGTGGTTGAATCGAACCCATTTTTTCTTGTTGAACGGTCGCTTTTTTCGATTGATTAATCATCATTGGCATAAGTGCCAAGCGAATGACGATTGAGATAACGATAATTGCTAGACCGTAGTTGTTACCTAGATGAGCGGATAACCAGTCAAGCAATCCCTGAGTTGGTTTTGCTAAATAGTCGTAAACCATCCCAAAAGGATTACCATTCTTGTCTCTGCGGACGCATCCCGATAGGAACAGGACAAGCGCCATGAATATTGGGAGCATTGTTAAACGTTTAATCTTTTTCATTAATATATTTTCCCCTCTTAAAGTGACTATATCGATTACTATACTTTAAATATAGGGGGATTTCAATGGGCTATAAATAAATCGTAATTAGTAAATAACGGTAAAGGCAGTCGGCATATAATTAGTTAAGGAGGTTTCTTTATAATCAGTCACCTTACCGGCTGGTGTAGGTGAATTTTTAACTTTTTGAATAAATTTTTCTAATTGGGTATTATCTGAACTACTTGCTTTAATTGTGACGCTGTCATCAAAATTATTTTGTACTGACCCGTAGATGCCTAGATCATCGGCTAATCTCTTCGTCGTATATCTGAAGCCAACACCCTGCACGCGACCAAAAACAGTTATTTGAATAGCACTCATAATGTAATCCCTCCATATTATAAAGTAGATATAGGCATTTATTGCTTTCATTATAACTGGAAAAGATGATAATGACCAACTAATGCTATTTTAAATATGCTATAATTATTTCCAATAGTAAGAGGGGTACATTTATGGAAAAAATTAATTCAACACAGAATGCTAAGATTAAATACTGGAAAAAATTACAAACTAAAAAAGGTCGTAAAAAGGAAAATAAATACCTTTTAGAAGGCTGGCATTTAGTTAAAGAAGCACTCATGGCAAACACAAAAATTGAATATTTGCTTGTTACTAATGATTTTAGATATTTTGATGAAATAGCCGATACGACAATTGAGCAAGTAGAAATCTCATCTGAAGTTAGTTTATATCTTGCTGACACGAGTACGCCACAAGGTATTTACGCGGTAACTGAGATGGAAGAAAATCAACAATTATCAGTTGACCATTTAACTGGTGGCTGGTTAATGCTAGATGGTGTTCAAGATCCAGGAAATATTGGAACAATGGTTAGAACTGCCGATGCTGCCGGTTTAACAGGTGTCATTTTTGGTGAGGGTAGTGCAGATAGTCATCATCCTAAAGTTTTACGTTCGATGCAGGGAAGCCAATTTCATGTTCAATTAGTGGATGCCGATTTAATGGAAGTTACTACCTTATTCAAAGAAAATAATATTGCTATTTATGGTTCTGAATTAAATGAAGATGCACTTAGTTATCGTGAGATTTCTGCTACAGATAATTTTGGTTTAATTATGGGAAATGAAGGTAACGGGATGCGTAATGACCTGTTAAATGAAACGGATGCTAATTTATATATTCCAATTAAAGGTCGTGCTGAATCGTTAAATGTCGCTATTGCTGCAGGTGTACTAATGTTTCATCTTAAAGCTTAATTATGATATTTGGTGAAATTATTACGATTTACTAAAGATAACTGATTGCGCTTGCAATAGGTGCTCAATCAGTTATGATGGAGATAGGAAAAAATATTTTGGGGGCGTACTAGTATATGAAAAAAGATTCGTATCTTGATGATGAATTATATATGAGTTATGTTGGAGACCTTTTGGCAAAACCAGAAGTTCAAAGATTAAGTGAATATACACAACATCATTTTTCTACTCGATTAGAACATTCAATCTCAGTTTCCTATGACAGTTATCGTATCGCTAAAAGATTACATTTAAATGCAAAAGCAACGGCAAGGGCCGGATTATTACATGATTTATTTTACTACGATTGGCGTACAACTAAATTCGATCGCGGTACACATGCTTGGATTCATCCGCGTATCGCTATTAGAAATGCAGAGAAGTTAACGACATTATCTGATTTAGAAAAAGATATCATCATGAAACATATGTGGGGTGCTACTGTTGCACCACCTAAATATCCAGAGGGATATATTGTAACCATGGTTGATAAATATGAAGCAACAAGTGAAGTTTCATCACCGTTAAAAAATAAATCAAAACATAGCTTTCAGCAATTAATTGCAATTTTAAAATAGTTTTAAAAAGGATAGGCCTACAGGCTTATCCTTTTTGTTTTTTCGAAAACGAACCAATTTGTTTACTTTTTGTTAGTTAATGATAAAATATAGTAATAAAGTAACTGAGGAGGGGTTAATTATGCAAGTTGTTCAAGAAAAAACAAATTATGAAATGTGTCCTAAATTTGAAAAAACTTTTTCAATATTAGGTAAAAAATGGAACGGTTTAATTATTAACGTTTTATTGGATGAAGGACCTCAACGATTTAAAGAATTAGCTCAAAAGGTTGATAAATGCAGTGACCGTGTATTAGTTGAACGTTTAAAAGAACTTGAAGATACTAATATTATCTCAAGAGTCGCCATCGGTGAAACTAGTCGTAGTTTTTATGAGCTTACTGAACAAGGAAAAGACATGAAAAATATGATGGATAGCGTCCATACATGGTCAGAAAAGTGGTATACACTTAAAGATTGCGAGTAAGACTTGACGATAGGCTTTGATACCTTTAAACTATGAATATAGAATAAAGGCTTAGACAGAAAATAGTAGATATTTTTCTTGGATTTAAAGGGATGGTTAGCTAGACTGAAACTAACCAATAAATAAAATATTGAATTCACTTCTAGAGCTGTTAATTAATGTAGGCTAACTTAAATCATGCAATTAACCGGTTAATGGCCGTTATCATTTTGAGTGTTTGGGAATTTGTATTCTCAAAAACAAGGGTGGTACCGCGAGACCTCGTCCCTTTTTAGGACGGGGTCTTTTTGTGTCTAAAATCTATCAAAACAACTAATAAAGGAGTCGATATTAATGGATTTAAAAGAGAAATTACTTGAGTTACAAGAAAAAGGCTTGAAACAAATTCGTGAATCAGAGGATCTAAAACAAATTAATGCTATTCGTGTTAATTTACTTGGAAAAAAAGGACCAATCACAGAAGTTTTAAGAGGTATGAAGGAATTATCAGCCGAAGAACGACCTAAAATTGGTAGCTTTTCTAATACCATTAAAAATGAGTTAGCTGAAGCTATTCGTGTGAAAAATGAAGAACTTGAAATTAAAATGACTGCTAAAAAGTTGGAAAAAGAAAAAATCGATGTAACGCTACCAGGTGCCCAAATTCAATTAGGGCAGCCACATGTTATTATGCAAGTGATTGAAGAATTGGAAGAGCTCTTTTTGGGTATGGGGTATCAAGTTGTTTCAGGTCCAGAAATAGAAGAAGACCATTACAATTTTGAAATGTTGAACTTACCTGCGGATCATCCCGCTCGTGATATGCAAGATACATTTTATATTACAAAAGAATTATTAATGAGAACACAAACATCACCCGTTCAAGCAAGGACAATGGAAACACATGATTTTTCAAAAGGACCATTAAAAATGGTTTCACCTGGTAAAGTTTATCGACGTGATACAGATGATGCAACGCATTCACATCAATTTCACCAGTTCGAAGGGTTAGTAATCGACAAACATATTACGATGGCAGACTTAAAGGGAACGATTGAACTGATTGCTAAAACAATTTTTGGAGAAGAACAAGAAATTCGGTTACGACCAAGTTACTTCCCATTTACGGAACCGTCAGTTGAAGTCGATGTGACCTGTTTTAAATGTGCGGGTAAAGGGTGCTCAATCTGTAAATACACAGGCTGGTTAGAAGTTTTAGGCGCTGGAATGGTACATCCTAATGTATTAAGAATGGCCGGTGTCGACCCTGAAGTATACGGTGGTTTTGCCTTTGGTTTAGGACCAGATCGTTTTGCGATGCTTAAATATAGTATCGACGATATTCGTCATTTTTATTTAAACGATAATCGATTCCTGTCACAATTTACGAAAAGAGGTTAGAGATAATGAAAGTATCTAAAAATTGGTTGAATGAATATTTAACATTAGAAATTGAACCTGAAATTATTGCTGAAAAAATAGCTCGTACAGCCGTTGAAATTGATAGCGTTGAACGTCCTTCTGAAGGACTTAAAAAAATTGTTGTTGGATATGTTGATAGTTTGGTACCACATCCAGACTCTGATCATTTAAATATCTGCCAAGTTGATGTTGGTGAAGGATCTCTTAGTCAAATCGTTTGTGGCGCACCTAATATTGCCGCAGGGCAAAAAGTTATTGTTGCATTACCCAATTCTAGAATTGCTGATAATGTTAAAATCAAACGTGGTAAAATGCGCGGACAAGCTTCTGAAGGTATGATTTGTGCATTACAAGAAATTGGATTTTCAGATAGTGTCGTGCCTAAAGAATTTGTAGAAGGTATCTACGTAATGCCAGAAAATGCAATTCCTGGTGAATCAGTCTTTGATTACTTAGGTATGAATGATGACATTATTGATATTGATGTGACACCAAATCGTGCTGATATGTTAAGTATGCGTGGGGTAGCACATGAACTATCTGCTGACTATGATGTTCCGGCAACATTTAAGCATCCAGAATTGAAAGAAACATCTACTGAAAAAATTGAAGATTACATTTCTTTATCGTTGCCTGATAAAACGTTAGCACCCACATATTCGATGCGCGTGATTAAAGATTTAACAATTAAAGCAAGTCCAATGTGGTTACAAATTCGTCTTTGGAACGCAGGCGTTAGACCTATTAATAATGTCGTTGATGTGACCAATTATATATTGATGGATTATGGTCAACCATTACATGCCTTTGATTATAATAAATTGGGAAGTAAAGATATTTTAGTAAGAACAGCTATTGCTGGCGAAAAGATTACAACACTAGATAGCGAAGAACGTGAATTAAAAGAAAAAGATATTGTGATTACAAATGGTAAAACACCGATTGCTATTGCTGGGACAATGGGTGGCGAATCAACACAAATAACCGACGAAACTGTGACAGTTGCGATTGAATCTGCAGTATTTAACAATTCAATGGTTAGAAAAACAGCACGCACACATGGTATTCATAGTGAAGCCTCAATGCGATTTGAACGTGGTATTAACGTTGAAACAGTACAAGAAGCACTTGATGCAGCAGCAGAGTTAATCGCTAATTTAGGTGATGGAACAGTTGTGTCGGGTACGGCAAGTGCAAGTAAGCTAGAAGCAGAGTCAACTTTTGTTGATACAACGGTGGCACATATTAATGGTGTACTTGGGACTGAATTATCAGAATCTGAAATCACTAAATTATTTAAACAATTAGGATTTACGGTTGTAAATCGCGATGGTACTTTAAATGTTGAAGTTCCTGCAAGACGTTGGGATATTAGTATTGAAGCAGATTTAGTAGAAGAAATCGCGCGTATTTATGGATACGATAATATTCCTTCTACACTACCAACTGGCAAAATGACTCCTGGTAAATATACTTATAAACAAAAAATGATTAAACAGGCGCGTCATATTTTGGAATCAGCTGGGTTATCTGAAGTTATTAGTTATGGATTAACAACGGAAGAAAAAGCTGGTAAATTTATTTTTGAAGAAAAAGATGTTTTTACGACAAATTTAATGTTCCCAATGAGCTCAGAACGAACAACAACAAGAATGAACTTAATCAGCGGGTTATTAGATGATTTAGCGTACAATGAAGCACGAAAATCTGACAATCTTGCTTTCTATGAACAAGGAAGAGTCTTTTTCCGCAGTGAGGGCGAAGAGCGACCTACTGAAATTGAACATATTGCAGGTGCAATGACAGGATTATTTAAACTTGCAAATTGGCAAAATGAAAAACAACCTGTTGATTTCTTCATGATTAAAGGTGTTGTTGAACAATTATTAACACAATTAGAATTAGTTGATGATGTTACTTATGTATCTTCTGAAAGTCATGAAGATATGCATCCAGGACGAACAGCTGATATCTATTTAAAAGATGAATTAATTGGTTTTGTCGGCCAAGTACATCCTAATTCAGCTAAAGAATTTAATTTAAAGGAAACATACGTTTTCGAATTAGATCTTCAAAAATTAGTTGATGCGAAAAAAGCAGACCGATTATTTGCGCCTATTTCTAAATTCCCATCAGTTACTCGTGATGTGGCCCTCCTAGTTGCTAATGATATAGCTAACAGTGAGATTGAAGCGTTAATTAAAAAACAAGGTGGAAAGTCTTTAATTGATGTTCATTTATTTGATCTTTATCAAGGATCTCATATTGAAAATGGCATGAAATCCCTTGCTTATACGTTAACTTATCAAGATATTACAAAAACTTTGGTTGAAGAAGATGTCACAAATGATTTTAACCGTGTTATCGAAGCTTTAAAAGAGACGCTTAGGGCTGATATTCGATAATTTAGGACGCAGCTTAATAATACTTATTATTAAGCGTGAGGAGGTTAAACAATGAAAAAAGATGATACATCTCCAGAATTACCGCCAGAGAATAATAAAAACCAGGCTAAGAAAATTATTGCAGGGGTCATTGCATTATTATGTATATTACTACTGACAATATTGTTTATGACCTATAGATATATCAAGGCATCTTTAGATCCACTAGATAAAAATAATAATAAAATTGAACAAGTTTATATTCCAATTGGATCAAGTACAAAACAAATTGGAACAATTTTAGAAAAAAATAAAATTATTAAAAGTGGTACGGTGTATACGTACTATGTCAAGCAAAAAAAGGTGTCACAATTTAAGGGCGGCTACTATCAACTTAAGGCATCTATGAGTTTGGATAAAATTGCTTGGACACTTCAACAAGGTGGAAGTAGTGAGCCTATACAAAATAAATTAGCGAAAGTATTAGTTGGTGAGGGAACAACAATTAACCAAATCGGTAAATCCATTTCAAAAGAAACAAATTTTTCATATAATGATTTTATTAAATTAATGAAAAATAAAACTTTTTTGGATTACTTAGATAAAAAATATCCAGATCTTTTAGATACCACTATGGCATCTAAAAACGTGAGATATCCTTTAGAAGGTTATTTGTTCCCAGCTACGTATACTGTTTATAAAAAAACAACGTTAAAAAATCTTGTTGAGCAAATGATTGTTAAAGCAAATGATGAATTATCGCCTTATTATGCAACAATAAAAAAACAAAAATTAACAGTACAAGAGGTCATTTCTCTCGCTTCATTAGTTGAAAAAGAGACGGAAAACCATAAAGATCGTCAAAAAATTGCCGGTGTTTATTTCAATCGAATTGCATCAGAAATAACGTTACAATCAAAAATATCAGTTAGTTATGCGCTAAATATACCGCAAAAAGATTTAACGTCAGCTGATTATTACGTGGATAAACCATATAATTTGTACGTTTATAAAGGATATGGACCTGGTCCATTTAACAATGCTAGTTTAGATTCTATCCAGGCTGTTTTGACACCATTGGACAGAAAGAAAGGTAATTTCTATTTTATTTTCAATTCAAATTCTAAAAAAATAGAATATTCTAAAACGTATGAATATTACCAAGCATTTTCACCTATGACACAGGCTGATAATGATTATGTTCAATAATCCACGCAACCGGTTTACAATCACAAAATTAAATGTTAACCTGATAGGCATATTGAACTTATTAATTTTAAGAGGAGTAAGTGATGGCAGAAGATAAAGTATATCCAATGACCGTAGACGGTAAAGTTAAACTTGAAGAAGAACTTGAAACATTAAAAACAAAAACGCGTGCAGAAATTATTAATCGTATTAAGATTGCACGTAGTTATGGCGATTTATCAGAAAATTCAGAATATGAATCAGCTAAAGATGAACAAAGTTTTGTTGAAGGCCGAGTTAAAACAATTGAACATATGCTCCATTATGCAGAAATTATTGATAACGCTGGTGTAGATGCTGACGAAGTTTCTGTTGGTAAAACAGTTTCATTTATGGAACCTGGTGAAGAGGAAGAAACATACACGATTGTTGGTGCGGCAGAAGCTGACCCAATGTCTGGTAAAATTTCAAATGAATCACCAATCGCTAAAGGATTAGTTGGCCATAAATTAAATGAAACAGTAACAATTGAAACACCAAATGGTAATTTTGAAGTCAAAATTACCGATGTTAAAGATAATTTATAAAAGCTAAATATAAAAGATTAAGTTGCAAATCATTTGTTACTTAGTCTTTTTTTATTAAATTAAGTAGGTGAGATAAGTTGAAAAAGAATTTTGCAATAATCGGTTTAGGTCGATTTGGTGCGAGTGTTTGCGAAACGTTGATTGAGTATGGGCAAGAAGTTTTAGTTATTGATAGGGATGAAGCTCGTGTAAATGATTATATGGATATTGCAACACATGCTGTTGTTGCCGATGCACAAGATGATGAAGCTTTAAAATCAATCGGTATTCGTAATTTTGATCATGTGATTGTCGCAATTGGTGAAGATATTCAAGCAAGTATCTTAGTCACATTGATGGTTAAAGAATTAGGTGTTCCTGTCGTAACGGCTAAAGCATTGAATAAATATCACGCTCGTGTACTCCAAAAGGTTGGGGCAGATCATATTGTTCATCCTGAACGAGATATGGGAATCAAGTTGGGTAGGGCATTAAGTTCTAATCATTTGTTAGATTACTTAGATTTAGATGATGATTACCGATTGGCAGAAATTGATATGACAGATCCGAGATATGTTAATAAGACATTAGATGAATTAAATTTCAGATCAACATTTAATTTAAATGTAATCAGTATTAGACGTGGTAAAGAAATGATTATTTCACCATTAGCAGATCAAATTATTTTACCAAATGATCAGGTACTGATTATTGGTGAAACAAAAGCTGTCACAGAATTTGATGAAAAAATGAACAAGACTAAATAAAAGGACAAGATTGCATATTGCAATCTTGTCCTTTTGTATTATACAAAAACTATTTAATCAATCTTTTTGTGTGAACGATAATTGGCTTAATAAGTATCAAGAGAATAGCCAAAATTGAGACGATCAAACCAATACCCATGTATGGTGGCCAATAGATAAGTTTAACGGTATGATTTCCCTTAGCAACTTTAAAGCTGAGAAAAGTATTCAATGATTTATTAGTTGCTACGGATTTACCATCAACTTTAACATGCCAACCTTTACTGTATGGAATCGTTGTAAAGACGACTTGATGATTACGTTTAACTGATATTGAACCTGTGATTGAATGTTGATTGTATTTTGTAACGTTTAATTCACTAGATTTTAGTTGCTTAATTTGGGATTTAAATGAATTAACATTCATTTGATAAAGCGTAAAGTTTTCTAAGAAAAGGGTTCTTTTCTTTAATTTAGCTGTCAGAACTATTTTTTTACCTTTATTATTGGATGCAATATTAACAACAACTGTATTTCGATACGTTTTATATTGTTTTAATTCGTGACCATTTAATTTAAATAAAACATTATCAGTACTTAATCCTGAACCTAAGGTTAAATAATAAGCATCGTTTGTTGTTGGTGTGTATGTGAAAGTGACTAGTCCAGATTTATTTAGTTTCGTTTTTGTTAGAATAGAATTTGTTAAATTAATTTGTGAACCAACGTTATCAAAATTGACAGTATTAAAATTAATTGGTGTAAATAAAGCATCGTTATTAATACCGGTTAGAGCAGATAACCAATCAGACTGATATCTTAATGGGTTAGTTGTTTTATTCTTGTTTGTCAATATAGTATCATTTGCTGCATAGCCAATTGATAAAGCATACGGATTTTTAACCGTTTCAGTTAACGAGTTATTTGAGACAGGTCTATAGTAAGCTGTATCAGGTTTTTCAGTTAGTGGTGTCAATGTTTCTAACTGTGTGTCCAATGCCTTAGAAGTCCGTAATTGTTTTGGTGTAAAAACGTACTTCATATTTAATAGGGCATCTGTTACCAAGGTACCATTTGAGTAAGTGACATAATTATCACCATCAGGTTGTCCTATCTTACCGTAAAAAGTTGGGATTGATTTTGAAAAAGCAGAACTAAAATGGGAACCGCTGAAAAAATCAGCTGACATGGCATCATTTTTAGTCCGACTGTATGTTTGTGCGACACGATAGAAAGAATTATCAATTTTTTTTAACGATTTACTTTCAGTTGCTAGGGCAGTCGTTGACACGTCGTATTCACTTGTAGATAAATAACTAATGTTATCTAATGAATAAACAGCGTTACATGACATCTCAGCTATTACACTTGCAAATAACAACCATTTGAATGAAGGTGATGCATGATCTTGGAACTGAATTAAAATTAACGTTAAAAGAATAAATAAAATTGATAGGAATAAAGTTTCATCAGATAAATAACTATAAGATTCTTTTGATATAAATAAGTACGTAAACATTCCGATGAATAAAAGACCTACAATACTCAATTTCCAGAATTTTATAGGATTAAAGTACTCAAATTGTTGAGCAGCTAAAAGGATAATCCAAAAGCAAAATACAAATGAAAAACGATAAGGATACCAAACTGGAAATTGCATTCCGTGCCATAGTAAATCTAAAGGTTCAAAGCACATCGATAGGATCAAGAAACTTGTGATTAAAAAAGAGACAACCCGTTCTTTAATTGAAAAACGGTTATTCATGAAATATAAGATAAAACCAATTAAAGCCAAACTCCCTACAAAAATATTAGGGAAACCAGAAGGCATTTGATCAAAATTGAATGAACCAATCACAAATTTTGAAAGCATCGCTAAAGGATTATATTCAATTTTTGCTTTAATAGATTCTTCCGTGTATTCTCCCTTACTTGAAAGCAATGAGAATAGAGTTGGAAAGAGGATAATTGCTGAAATTGCTACAGAAACTAGAGATTTATAGATGAAAATCCATGATTTTTTAAAAAATTGTTTAACTGATAGAGATACACGACTTGTTGTATATAAGAAATATAAAATCATAAAAAGACAGACCATATAACCCATATAATAGTTAACGATTAAAAGTAACGCAAGCCACCAAGTATAAGCCCAACTTTTTGAATTCAACTGTAATTTTTCAAAGCCTAAAATAACTAAAGGTAATAGAATAACAGCGTCTAACCATAATAAATTAAGTTGGTTAGCAATCGTCCAACCCATTAGCGCATACGCTGTGGCAAATAATGGGATATAAAGTGAAGTCATTCTTGTTGTTTTCTTTAATAATAAACCGAACGTAAGGCCTGATAAGGCATATTTTAAAAGGGTGACTACCATAACACCCGCTAAAATTGATTTTCCTGGAAATACTAAGAAAATAAGATTAAAAGGACTCATTAAGTAGTATGCCCACTCACCTAACATATCACCACCAATTGCTTGTGAAAATGAATAGAAAAAACTAGTAGGATGATGGAGAAGTGTGGCTCTAAAATAAGAGAAAAAATCAATATATTGCTGACCTAAATCAACAGTTAATAGAGAACTATTCCCAAAAGGATACATTTTGCGGCCAATAAAGTAACAAAGCATAATGAATAAAGGAATAAGGAAACTTAGAAGGAGTACATGATTCTTTTTAAGATAATTTTTAAGCTTAACCATTTTAAAACCTCTCTGACTATTAATGTATGGTAATAAGAATAGCATATTTGGGACTTTACCGCATAAATCAGCAGCAGATAAAAATATATTTAATCTGATTATTAAAGTTTTTATTATAATATAAATTGTTAGCCTGTTTATTGGGCCAATGAATCTTAAAAATGTGGTAATATGGTAAATGATATATTTATACGAATTAAAAGACTAATAATGATACAGTGAGAGGTAATTAAACGTGAAACTTCCAAAAACAAAACAAGGTCGAAGCAAACAAAATAAATCACATATTCCATTTAGATTAAATTTCCTGTTTTTTATTGTTTTCCTACTTTTTGCAGCATTACTGGCGCAGTTAGCCTATTTACAAATTTTAAACGGAGCTTCATTTGAAGCGACAGTTAATAGTACGGATACGACAACAGAAACTAAGAATGTACAGCGTGGGATGGTTTATGACTCAACAGGTAAGGTTCTAGTTGGTAATAATTCTTCTCGAGCAATTACTTATACAAAAGGATCAGGTATCCTATCGCCTGATTTATATAAGATAGCTAATAACTTAGTAACCTATGTCAGTATTGATACGAGTAAATTAACAGACCGCAATGCTGCTGATTACTACTTAGCGGATAAGGGGCATTTAAAAGCTGTCACTGCTGCTGTAAAAAAAGAAAAAAATTTAACATCTGCTGAGTTAAACAAATTATCAACTACTGATTTTAATACATTGACAGTAGCATATGCTGTTAAAAATAACATTGATTCATTAACTGATGAAGAAAAAGAAGCTGCTACTGTTTTTGGGAAAATGACGGGTGCTTATTCATTATCAACTGTTTACTTAAAAACCTCTGATGTTTCCGATAAGGAGATGGCTGAAGTAGGTGAACATTTATCAGGGATGAATGGGATTAAAATAGGAACTAACTGGTCACGAAGTTACCCAAATGGTAAAAGTATGAACAGTATCATCGGAAATGTCACTAGTGAAGCTACTGGGCTACCTAGTGATAGCGTGGAAACGTTAATGACTGAAGGTTATTCACGAAATGATAGTGTTGGTCAGAGTTATTTAGAAAAACAATATGAAGATGTTTTAAAAGGAACAAAGTCACAAACTAAGGTTGAAGTGGCTAATAGTAAAATAGTAAAACAAGTACAAGAATATAGTGGTAAAAAAGGTGATAATCTCGTCTTAAATATTAACGCTAAATTCCAAGCTCAAGTTCAAAAGATTATGAACGATAGTGTGAAATCAATTGCTGGAAGCAATCCTTATAATCCAGGGGCCTACGCAGTTGTCATGAACCCAAATACAGGTGCCGTTTATGCAATGGCCGGTGTTAATCGAAATATTAAAACAGGTAAGATTACGGATGATGCTTTAGGGTCGATTAATCAAGTATTTACCATGGGTTCTGTTGTAAAAGGTGCTACGGTTATGGGAGCTATGATGGATGGGGCAATTACACCAACTAGCAATACCATAACTGATGAACCTATTAAGCTTGCTGGGACAGCTCCTAAGTCATCATGGTTTAATACATCTGGTTCAGCTAACGTTGCGTTAACAGCTTCTGATGCATTAATGGTTTCTTCTAACTCGTACATGATGCAGTTAGCAATGAGAGAAGGCGGATTCAAATATTCAAGTGGTTCTTCACTGGATATGTCGAATTCAATTTTCCCCAAAATGCGTGGTTACTTTAATCAATTCGGACTTGGTATCAAAACAGGTGTTGATTTACCTGGTGAGTCAACTGGTTTTGAGGGTGTAGCTAACCAAACAAATATTGGTAAAGCACTTGATTTATCTTTCGGAAATTATGATTCATATACAACTATTCAATTAGCGCAATACATGTCAACGATGGCTAATGGTGGTACAAGATTACAACCACAAATTGTAAAAGCGATTCGTTCAACAAATGAGGATGGTTCTTTAGGTTCTGTTCAAACTGAAATGACACCTAATATTTTAAGTACAGTTAACGCAACAAAATCAGAATTTGATGTTGTTCAATCAGGATTTTATAAGGTTGTTCATGGATCAAGTTCATTGAGAACTGGGAATGCGATGAGTGATGTAACACCATCAATTTCAGCTAAAACAGGTACTGCTCAAACATTCTATGGAACATCTGAAACTGAAGCACTTAGTTTGGCTTCATATGCACCTTCTAACAAGCCTAAAGTGGTCGTTGCACTCGTTTTCCCTGGAATGGCTAATAATACAGGTAGTGCTGTGAATGGTCAGGCAGCAGTTTCAATTTATTCAGCATTTTGGAAAACTGTTGAATCTGATAAATAATATTAAGGAAATAAGTCATCTAATACCTGATTTTATTGCTGTAAAGTAAATTTCCTTAACAAATAAAAAAAAACACTAGCGTTTACTTATTAATAATGATATTATATAAGACGTTAAAGACTAATTGTCTTATGAAATTATGAAGAAATATATGGAGGGTTGCAACCATGCGTGTACACATTACATTAGAATGTACGGAATGTCATGAACGGACATACCTATCAAGTAAAAACAAACGTAATAATCCAGATCGTGTTGAGCTTAATAAATTTTGCCCACGTGATCGTAAGGTTACTTTACATCGCGAAACAAAATAACAACGGGAATTTTCCTGTTGTTTTTTTGTTTTAAATAACTTTTATACTAGTTGAAATAAAATCTTGTAAACGTTATTTTGTAAATTTTTATATGAAATAAGGAGCTATCTATGAATTTGGCAAAATACAAAAATACACCATTTATGACGTACTTTTTTATTGGATTATCAGCAATTGTTTTCATCGCAATGACACTTGCTGGTGGTAGTCAAGACACAAATGTATTAATTGAATTTGGCGCTAAATATAATCCACTGATCATGGACGGCGAGTGGTGGCGATTATTTAATCCCATATTTTTACATATTGGATTTGAACATATTGTCCTTAATATGGTTACATTGTATTTTATTGGTATCCAAATTGAGATGTTATTTGGTCATTGGCGTTTTACAGGCATTTATTTGCTTGCTGGAATTGCTGGCAATATTGCAAGTTTCACGTTCAGTCCAGATACTATTTCGGCAGGCGCTAGTGGTGCTATTTTTGGTTTATTTGGGGCATTCCTAATGTTAGGTGATAATTTTAGAAAAAGTGCCTATTTTAGACAAATGTCGCAGCAATTTTTACTATTCATTGTGTTAAATCTTGCGTTTGGGTTTATGTCGTCAAGTACAGATAATGCAGCTCATATTGGCGGTATTTTATCTGGATTCTTAATCGCAACGACTGTAGGCGCACCAAGATTGGCACGAATCAGTCATATTAAACAGATAGCTGCATTCGTTATTTTAATTATTATCAATTTAATTCTGATTAAAATTGGAATTTCTAATAGTATCTAGTTTAAGGTGGTGACCGTTAATTGAAAAATTTGTATGATGTCCAACAACTATTGAAACAATTTGGTGTGTACGTTTATGTTGGTAAACGTATGTGGGATATTGAATTAATGGCATTGGAATTAGATAATTTACATCGATCAGGAGTGATTGATGACAAAATCTATGCTAGAGCTAAAATTGTACTATCTCATGAACATCGAGTTGAAGAACAAAATAATTGAGAGTGTAAGTGGAGGAATTTGAATAATGGTAATTGAAAAAAAATTAATTGGTGTCGACTTAGGTGGCACAACAGTTAAATTCGCTATTTTAACTGAAACAGGCGATATTCAACAAAAATGGAGTATTGAAACAAACGTTCTTGATGAAGGCTCACATATTGTGCCAGATATCATTGCTTCAATTAATCACCATATCAGACTATTTGATATGACTGCTGATCAATTCGTTGGAATTGGTATGGGCTCACCAGGTACAGTAAATCGTGCAGATGGAACTGTTATTGGTGCATATAATTTGAACTGGAAAACATTGCAAAATGTTCAAGCAGATATTGAATCCGGTACACAAATTCCATTTGCTATTGATAATGACGCCAACGTTGCTGCTTTAGGTGAACGTTGGAAAGGCGCTGGCGAAAATGATGATGAAGTTGCCTTCATCACGCTTGGAACTGGTGTTGGTGGCGGTATTATCGCTAACGGTGCATTATTACATGGTGTTGCTGGTGCTGGTGGCGAAGTTGGACATATTACAGTTGAACCTAATGGCTACATGTGTACTTGTGGTAAGCATGGTTGTTTAGAACAATATGCTTCAGCTACTGGTGTTGTACGTGTAGCTCGTGATATGGCTGAAGAGTTTGCTGGCCAATCAAAATTAAAAGAAATGTTAGATGACGGACAAGAAATTACATCTAAATTAGTTTTTGATTTAGCTAAAGAGAATGATGTTTTAGGTAAAATGGTCGTTGATAAGGTATCGTATTATCTTGGACTAGCTTGTGGTAACTTAGGTAATATGTTAAATCCAGCATATATTGTTATCGGTGGCGGTGTTTCTGCTGCTGGAACGTTCCTATTAGATCAAGTTACTAAATACTTTAAACAATTTTCATTCCCAACAGTTCGTTCATCAACATCATTAAAATTAGCACAATTAGGAAATGAAGCTGGCGTTATTGGTGCCGCTTCACTTGCTCGTCAGTTTATTAAATAATAATTGAGGGGAGAACTAGTATGATTTTAGGAGCAGTAAAGGTTAGTTTAATAATTAATATCATTTTGATTATTATTTTAGTTGGGTTAGCTGGTAACCAATTTTATCTTTGGTATATGGGTCGCCGTGCAGCTAAATTAGTAACAAATGAAGAATTTAATGAAGGTATGCGTAAGGCGCAAGTTGTTGATTTACGTGAAAAAAGTGAATTTGATGCTTCTCATATTATGGGAGCAAGAAATATTCCCTATTCTCAATTTAAAACAGCGATTGGTGGTTTAAGAAAAGATTTACCTCTTTACTTATATGACCAAGGTAAATCGATTAGTACTCGAGCAGCCTATAAATTACACAAACAAGGCTATACAGATATTACTATTTTGAAAACAGGTTTTTCAAAATGGGATGGTAGAACAAAAAAACGCTAAAAAGAAAAAGCATTGAGGAATGAAAATTCTTCAATGCTTTTATTAGTTTATGAATGGTGTGATGAACGGCTCTTACGTGTTGCACGTTTACGGTTTTCTTCAATCATTTGTTCTTTTTCTTCGATGGGTGCAACAACAGTTTTTTTAAAGGCAAAGACGCTACCAACTAATGCGCCTACAGTTGCAGCAGTTCCGACTAAGAAACCTTTTGAAAAGTTTTTCATTATGTAGACCTCCTTATTCATTTGACATCTTTATTATGACTTATTCAATCTAAAATTGCCACTAAAAGCACCGCTATTTTACGATTAATGATATAATAATTTTTGAAAGTTAGGGGTGACTTGTATATGCAGACCAAAATTTATGCGCATCGCGGAAGTAAGGGAACCAGACCAGAAAATACGTTAGTTAGTTTTCAGGCCGCAATAGATGCAGGAGCCGACGGCATTGAGACTGATGTTCAGTTGTCTAAAGATGGTGAACTAATCATTATGCATGATGAAAAAATTGATAGGACCACAAATTTAACAGGTAAGGTAGTAAATCTGACACTAGCGGAATTAAAAAAAGCAGATGCAGGAATTAAATTCAGTTCTGACTATCAAGGTGAACAAATTCCAACATTAAAAGAAGTAATTGAGTTGTTAAAAGATAACAACTTTAAAGGCACTTTTAATTTAGAATTAAAAACGAATCATATAGAATACCAAGGTATAGAAGAACTTGTAAATAAACAAATGGAACAATTACCATCAGATATTCATCTTTTGTATTCTAGTTTTAATCCAAACTCAATTCGTAGAATGCAAAAAATTAATCCTGATGCAGAATTCGCGAGTTTATTCCAATTTAAAATTAAAGAGTCGCGTCAATTGGCTAAGCATCATTTAATCACTAGCTTACACCCTGATGTGACCTGGCTGAGAGAACGACATGGCTTATTTTGGCCAAAGCTACTGATTCGCCCTTGGACAGTTAATTCAGTTAAGGATATGACTTATTGTTTTAAAAAGAAATATGATGCCATTTTTACAGATTTTCCTGCAAAAGCAATAGAAGTACGAAAAGATATTCAAGGAGATTAGAAATGACGCAAAAAGTATTGTTAATTGTTGGGCCAACTGCAGTTGGTAAAACTGATTTATCGATAAAATTAGCAAAAAAATTTAATGGTGAGATTATTTCAGGCGATTCTATGCAAGTTTACCGGAAATTAGATATAGGGACGGCTAAAATTACAGAAGATGAGATGGATGGAATTCCACATTATTTAATTAATCACAAGAATAGTGATGAACGTTATTCAGTCGCTGATTTTACAGTCGAAAGTCGCGCAGCAATTAGTGATATTGCCTCTAGAGGGAAATTACCAATAATTGTTGGTGGGACCGGATTTTATTTACAGGCATTACTTGATAATTTTCAATTGGGAACAGATAATGACGACGATTTAAATTTAAGAAAAGAATTACAAGAACGTAGTGAAAAAATCGGTCCTGAGGCACTTTGGCAAGAATTAGAAAGCTTAGATCCAAATGCAGCATTAAAAATTCCAGTTAATAATACGCTACGAGTAATCAGGGCATTAGAGGTTATTAAAAAATCAAATCAATTGTTTTCGGCGCAAGCGGATCAAAAAACGGATGAGTTTAACCCCTTTATTATTGGGTTATCGACTGATAGGTCAGTGCTATATGATCGGATTAATCGTCGAGTTGACCTTATGATTGGTTCCGGGCTGATTGATGAAGCAAAATGGCTTTTTAACCAAAAAACCAATGATTTACCAGCTAGTAAAGGTATTGGATATAAAGAGCTATATGCTTATTTTGAAGAAAAACAATCACTTGATGAAGCGACAGAGTTAATAAAACGCAACTCAAGGCGTTACGCAAAACGACAATTAACTTGGTTTAGAAATAAAATGGCAGTTAACTGGTTTGATTTAATCGAGCATCCGGAACAACTAAGTAAAATAGAAATACAAATAGTGGATTGGTTAAAAGGACAAAAGTCATAAGGAGAAGAATATATGCAAAAATGGATAGATAATTTATCACAGGAGTTAGCAAATGTTGTAGGAGAAGTTGATACTCAAATTGAACCAAGACTAAAAGAAATTGATGAACAGGTTTTGTTTAACCAACAAAAAGTCTTGGAAGCTTTTAAGAAAAATAATGTTTCTGAAACATATTTTGCCGGATCAACAGGATATGGATACGACGATATCGGCCGCGATGGACTTGATCGTATCTATGCAGATGTTTTCAAAACAGAAGCGGCAATGGTGAGACCACAAATTGTTTCAGGAACGCATTCAATTTCAACAGCCCTTTTTGGTATGTTACGACCAGGGGACGATTTATTATATATTACTGGGATGCCATACGATACGATTCAGGAAGTTATTGGTATTTCTGGAACGGGTATTGGTTCAATGAAAGAATATGGTATCGGGTTTGATTACGTCCCATTAACGGCTGACAATCATATGGATTCTAATGGTTTAAAAGAAAAGTTAACGGATAAGGTTAAAGTTGTTGCAATCCAACGTTCTCGTGGGTATGCAACTAGAGATAGTTTTATGGTATCTGAAATTGCTGAGATGATTAAAGAAGTTCGTAAAATTTCAAAAGATGTGATTATTTTTATCGATAACTGCTATGGTGAATTTTCTGAAACAATTGAACCAACAGAGGTAGGTGCTGATATCATGTCAGGGTCACTAATTAAAAATGCTGGTGGTGGTTTAGCTAAAACGGGTGGTTACATCGTTGGACGTGCTGATTTAATTGAAAAAGCTGGTTACCGCCTAACAACACCTGGTACTGGTAATGAAGAGGGCGCCACCTTAAATGTTATGAGAGATTTTATTCAAGGGTTCTTTTTAGCACCTCATGTAACAGGTGAGGCAATTAAAGGTGCTATCTATACGAGTGCATTACTTGAAAAAATGGGATTAGATGTGTCACCAAAATGGGATGCACCAAGAACTGATCTCATTCAAACGGTTAACTTTGGTAAACCAGAACCAATGGTTAAGTTTGCTCAAGCTATCCAACGTGAATCTCCCGTTGATGCATATGTTGAACCAAAACCAAGTGATATGGCTGGTTATGAAGATAAAGTTATTATGGCTGCGGGTACTTTTGTTGAAGGTGCTAGTGTCGAATTGTCAGCTGATGGTCCAATAAGAGAACCTTATACGCTTTATGTTCAGGGTGGGTTAACGTATGCGCATGTTAAGTTAGCAGTTACAGCTGCAGTTGAAAAAACATTCTATTGAACAATCGACTGTAAGCTATGTTATAAAATCTAACATTGTACGTTGACAGTCATTTATTTCCTTGTTACTATAAGGATGTAATTAAAAAGGAGGCTTGTTTATGAAAGAGAAGGAACTCAGACGATCATTAGCGGTATTACCAATTGGAACGGTAATGAAATTAACGGACTTAACGGCTCGTCAAATTCGTTATTATGAGGAGCAGGAGTTAATTATGCCCCAAAGAAATGATGGTAATCGCAGAATGTATTCACTGAATGATATTGATAAGTTATTTGAAATTAAAGATTATTTAGATGAAGGCATGAATATGGTTGGCATTAAAGAAATTTATTTTGAAAAGGAAGCACAGGCTAAAAAGCAACGCAAATTGTTAGAAAAGCCTTTGACAGATAATGATGTTAGACATATTTTTCAAAATGAATTTCTTTCAGTTAGTGGACTTAAAAATCCTGACGATCCTTCTTTTAACACAAACAAGCGTCTATAAATTATAAATACTGAGGAGAGATAAAATGGCAAAAGCTGCATACACTAAAGATGACATTGTTACAATGGCAAAAAAAGAGAACGTTAAATTTTTAAGACTTATGTTTACAGATTTATTCGGAATTATTAAGAACGTGGAAGTTCCGATTAGCCAACTAGACAAATTATTAGAAAACAAATTAATGTTCGATGGTTCTTCAATCGACGGATTCGTTCGAATCGAAGAAAGTGATATGTACTTATACCCAGATTTATCAACTTGGATGATTTTCCCATGGGAACATGAACATGGAAAAATTGCGCGTATTATTTGTGAAGTTTATAACGCTGAACGTAAACCATTCCAAGGTGATCCAAGAAATAACCTTATCCGTGTCTTAAAAGAAATGAATGATTTAGGGTTTACTGAATTTAATATTGGACCTGAACCAGAATTTTTCTTATTTAAATTAGACCCTATAACGGGAAAACCTACAACACAATTAAACGATAAAGGTAGCTATTTTGATTTAGCACCAGTTGATTTAGGTGAAAATTGTCGTCGAGATATCGTGTTAGAACTTGAAAACATGGGTTTTGATGTTGAAGCTTCTCATCATGAAGTAGCACCTGGCCAACATGAAATTGATTTTAAATACGCAGATGCTTTACAAGCCTGTGATAACATCCAAACATTTAAATTAGTCGTTAAAACGGTAGCTAGAAAACATGGTCTACATGCGACATTTATGCCAAAACCATTGAATGGAATTAATGGTTCAGGGATGCATATTAATATGTCATTATTTCATAAAGATGGTAATGCATTCTTTGATGAAAAAGATAAGATGCAATTATCTGAAGATGCCTACCACTTCTTAGGTGGTTTATTACAACATGCACGTGGTTACACAGCAATTACTAATCCAACAGTTAACTCATATAAACGTCTTGTCCCTGGATTTGAGGCACCTGTTTATGTTGCTTGGTCTGGACGTAACCGATCGCCATTAGTTCGTGTACCAATGGCTCGTGGGTTATCAACTCGATTAGAGTTAAGAAGTGTTGATGCAACTGCTAATCCTTATCTTGTTATTGCGGCTATTTTAGAAGCAGGACTTGATGGACTTAGAAATAAAGTTGTACCACCTGCATCTGTTGATAGAAATATTTACGTAATGAACCGTCAAGAACGCCAAGATAATCATATTAGTGACTTACCATCGACACTACACAATGCCATTAAAGCATTGGAAAAAGATGATATCATGGAAAAAGCAATGGGTCCTCATTTATATCCAAGCTTTATTGAAGCCAAAAAATTAGAATGGGCTGCTTACCGTCAAGAAGTTTCTGAATGGGAAAGAGATCAATATTTAGAACTTTATTAAAAAAAGTGTAATAAAGGTTTGAAATGACTAACTAAATGATTGATAATGAAACTAGGACAAGTAAAATTGTTTTAGTTTTTTTGATTATGCAAAGAAAAATCACAATACATAGTAAAAAAAATAATCATTAAATATGAATAAGGGGTAAACTATGATAAAAGACAATCAATTTAATTTATCGGATCACAGTGAAGCTACAAACAATATCGAACGCACTCTATCTAAAAAAGTTGAGTACTTAAATCAACTTAGAGAGGCGATTAAACAAGAAGATGATCGATTAGTTTATCAACTCATTAACCAATCTCGTTACGCACAACTAGTGTTAAAGAAAAGAAGCGTTTCGGAATCTGCCATTCAAGAAGAGTTGGTCATTAAAGATTATCCACAAATTCAACAATATTTAAGTTTGAAACTTATCTCATATTTACGTGATACGTATCCATTCTTCTATTTTGAAGAAATGGAAGTTGGAAAATTCAAAATTCATTTTGGTAATTGGTGGGATCGAAAAGAATTTGGCTATTTAGACGTTTTAAATGTTGAATTTAAATTTGATGAAGAAGAACTAGCTAAATTAGCTAAGTCTTTTGAATTGGAAGAAACGAATAAACGTGTTAATACAGATAAAATTAATCAAATATCAATTCAAAATAAAGAACGTCAAGAATTAGTTGATTCTCAGGATGAACGTGACGCTGAAAAAGACAAAATTCGCGAAGATATGAAACGTAATTCACAAGAAAAAGGGCGTCCTTGGGATGCTGGACGTATTCGTGAAGAACGTCGCGTGTTAAAAGAAAGATTAACAGAGTTAACTGAGATGGATGAAAAAGCCAGCAGTGCATATCAAGATATTAAATCAAGTGAGACTGATGTTTTAAGTTTAGCCAAAGAAGATACGTTGATTGGTTATGAAAGACAAAGTGTTATTGGTATATTTGGTGATTTTGAAAAATTCACTAAACAAAATGATGCCTTATATTACAGTTATTTATCTCACTTAATTAGTCAAAAAGGACAGGTGACTGAATAATGGCTGAAAAAGAAAAGCAGTTAGTTTCTACAAAATCGCGTTTAGTAAACTTTAATGAACAAATTAAATTAAGTCTGAACAATGGGATTAAATTTACGGAAACATTAGATGTTTTAATGAATACCCAGGATAAAGTTGAGTTGATTGATGCCGCAATGAGTTTGATGGGTTATCAACTTGACACTAATTATTTAACATTCCCGCAAAAATATAGTGCTGCAGATTATTGTTTACTCTTCTTTAACCGTTTAATGGACTTGCATGATAATGAAACGGCTATTTTACACTTCTCAGAGCCTAGAAAAGCACTTGTCCATGAAATACCTGGGATTAATGTCGTAGATAGTTTTTCCTTTAAAATTGATGATAATGATGGCGCTTATTATGTTGCACAAGAATCAGGAGAATCTTTATTTTATTTAAATTTACGTAAAAGAATGATTCGAATTAATAGTACAGCTATTACAAATGTCTTAATTGTTAGTTACTTGGAAAAATTAGACGCAAAATCGATTAAATATCTTGAAATGATGTTAATTGATTTTGCGACGTATTTAAAAGAAGATTATGGATTTAGCGTTGATCTTAATCTATTGGATTCAGGTAATCCAGCAAGATACGAATTGTCTGAAGATATACTTAAACGAAGTGTTATCGATGAATTATTTGTACTTGCTTCAGAAAATGAGTTAATGGTTGAAGCAGGCGCAAATAATAGTGCTGTTTTAAAATTAGCTAAATCTGAAATAACAATTTATGATCAACAACAAATGGGTGAGAGTGATAATGAAAAATGGGTCGTTGCTGTTATGGATGCTGCCCAAGAAATTTCATGGTTCGATATTTTGTTGAATGAACCTTTCATTAGAAATTGGTACTTGAATAATATAAATGAATTAAGTATTAAATCAGATCCCTTGATTTTTAAATAATAAAAAAATGTCTGTCCGTTAGTTACTAGTGGGCAGATTTTTTTGGAGGAAAATTTAGTGAACTTAACAGATATGATCCAAATGGAACGAAGCTTTGATCGGGATGTTATTCAAGATAAAAAAATTAGATGGAGTCCTGAAGAGAGATTGTTTAACGCCTATGTGAGCTTGGATGTTGAACTATCAGAATTAGCCAACACGGTTGAATGGTTTAAAGTCTGGAAAGAAAATCGTGGACAAAAAATGGAAAAAGGCAAAACGCATGAAGAGACAGTACTCTCAGAATATGTTGATGCAATGAGTTTCTTTTTTAATATTGCCAATCAAAATAAATGGACCTATTTATTATTAATTAGTGACGAAGAGATGGATGATTTTGCAAAAAAGCCTATGACAATGTCATTGAATAAAGTCTTTTTATCGTTAAAATTAATGATTTCTAAAAGTTTATTTAGTCATAAATTAGAAGATTTTAAACATGCTTGGCATCTTTTTATTAAATTCGGGTTAGTTGATTTAAAATTGTCTTGGAATGATATTGAAAATGAATTTGTTAAAAAAAATATGGAAAATATTGAAAGACAAGAAAATAATTATTAATTAAAACAGTCTTAAATTGGAGCTAACCAATAATATTGGACAAAAATTTAAGCAGGTTACTGAATTTTAAGAGCTTGGTATCGTATTATTAGTAATTAATTTACAACTGAGCGTCGTAAATAAGGAATCATTAATAATTCGTATTTTAAATTTTAATAAAGAAAAGCCTTCGACATTGGATTTTTGTCCAATATTGAAGGCTTTTTTGTGTTAATAACTGAATAACAGTTTTTATTTGAATGAGACTAATCTCTTTTAAAATTAACTTAAGTAAAAAATCAAGAACCAGTATCAAAATTAAAATCAGCACCATCTTCAGATTCATGAATATGAACGTCTTTAGCAGACGAAGTACTATCATTAATATCAAAGCTCTCAGAAGAAGATGTCTTCTTAGTAGATGATGAAGATTCTTTAGAAGAATCTTTGGCCTTAGAAGATGAGGCCTTTGTGTTGGATGATGCAGACGACTGTTGAGAAGAAGAGCTATTTTTGTTAGAACTGGAATCAGAATTATAACTATATTCGCAAGCAGACAATAGTAGCATTGATACGCTTAGAACCCCTAGTAAGCTAATAAATTTTTTCATTTTAAATCCCCCAATATTTTTATGGTGCAAAGCGAGCAGTAGGAATCGCACCTACTAAAAGTATCTATACGCTCGTTAGAAATTTATGTTAAATTTTGTTTATTAGTGCTTAGCAGGAGCTTGTTTGAGTGTGAAAACTGCTGCAATGATTAATAAAATAAATGTAGGAAGGGCAAAAACCATTGATAAAAGAAATAAACCGCAACCAATAATACCAAGAACATGGCCAGTAATAGAGATATCAGCTTTTCTTGATTGAACAAGTGCAACAATGTGAAGAATAAGGCCAATTCCTAGCATAATATAAAAGAAAATAGCTGTACCGCTAGTTAAGGTTGATGTTCCAGAGACAGCGTGTGATGTTACAGTAGATTTATTGATACCAGTTAAAATAACGATAAGCCAAGAAAAGGCTACTAATATAGTATTTATGATATCGAAAGTACCTGCTGCAGTGTTAATTTTTAGTTTCATGAAGAATTCCCCCGTATGGAGCTTTTAACGTGATTCCCTATCTGCACGTAAGTATTCTATTTTATGTATATGATATTTTATAAGGCAGTGAAGAAAGCGATGGCGCCTAGAAAGATACCCGGTACGTTTGCAAAGAATATAGGCCAGTCTTTATTTTTACCACATACGCCATAGACAGTCCAAAATATGCAATTAATACAGGCAACCAAGGGCTGAACAGGATTACCCTGGCTACCATTAAGGTTGGAAATGATTTGTGGGATGTATGAGACATACATTAAGATAGATAAAATACTTGCAAACTTCCCGATTTTTTCTAGAGTGCTATCATTTAATAATTTCATTCTAATTCCTCCAAACTTTTTTATGCCTCTCTATAATAACTAATTATCAGTTATTCTACAAATTATAACAACTGGGAGTAGGTAAAAATGTTTGGTGTTGGTGAAAATAAACTTGTGGATGATTTTTATTATTAAAATGCATCAAAATTTTCTTGGGTGATAAATTAATTATTTAAATGAAGGCTAGGTATTTGTTTAGGTTAATATCTTACTAATTCAGAACTGTTATTGTAAACTCAGTATTTTGTTTTTAACTAATACTGACTATTTATGAAATTGCTGGATCTGAATAGCAAAGCTATAGAATGTTGAATAAATGATATTTAAATAGTGGTACATTCAGTAGAAACTATAGGACTAATAGTTTCTGTTAACAGATGACTACGTATCAAAAAAATTTACAGGGATGAGTTAATGCGTTGCTCTAATCAGAATGACGTTCCTCAGATGATTATCAAATTTAACAATAATTTTTCTTATAAAGGTAGCGCAGTTATTGATACTATTCATGAGTTGACCATTTAGGAGAAGAATGAAGTAATCAGAGAAATTACACTACTTGAGTTTCATTAATGATTTAGATAACATAAAACCCACTTAGTAAGGTGACTTATACATACAACTATTACTCTGACTGGCAATGATTATAACAAACGTAAAGGGGGAAATGCTATATCTTCATTTAACGAACTATTCCCACAAGTCAATGAAAAATCTACAATTAATAAGGTTAAACGTTTTTTTAAAGTATGGTTACCAAAAATGCAGAGATATAGTCAGAAGGATATTAGCGGAATTAAGTCGCCAATTATCATGGATATGCCTAAAAAGTACCTCAGGGAACAATCAACACGAAGAGACCATAACTAAACGTATCTATGCTGAGCAAGTTATTAATAATGTTCTAGTAGCTTTAAAGAGTTGTGACACTATTAGTAGAAAAATATTAATAGATGTCTATATTGCAGAAGATAATAAATAAAATGATATTGAAATGGATGATTTAGGATATGAAAAGACGAGATACAGTTTTTACAAGAATCGAGCATGCTTACAGTTTGCTGATTCATTCTTAATTGAAGACTTACATGATTTCAAAAAGTGAACATTTAGTGAACAAATTGAAGTGATTAATCTGTTATATTAGTAATATGATATTTTGATATCAGTTATTAATCTCTAATCCAAATATTTATACACACATGAGAAAGGTATTGTTTACCTGTCTTTTTTATTGTTTAATAATAGAGCGAGTATAAATTATTTGGAGGAGTAACTATTTGGACAATTATTATGTATTTAAATTAAATTTAGCACCAAATATAATTAGAACTTACGTTGAAAGAAAATCAGAAGGTTGGAAACAGCTTAAACATAATGTAATAAAGGATGATCTAACTAATAGTTTTGGAATACCTAATGGATTTGAAAGGGGAACATATTTAAATTTTATTTTTAAGGATACTGATGTTAAAGAAGAATTATCCAAATCTATAGAATATACAGAATTTGTTGCTCAATCTAAAAAAATAGAAGAGGAATATTTTGCTGTTATAGAAAACTATGAAAAAAATTCGGGCATTTTATGGACAAAAGAATTTTTGGGCGTTACAAAAGTTGAAATGAGAACAAAAATGGACAAATTACTTAAAAAATATCCATTTTTAAAAGAATCATTAGATGATGTTTTAGAAGATGATATAATAGGCAACTTAAAAGGGTACGGACGTTACGGACATGGTCGTAAAATGATGCTAGAGGCTAGAAAAATAATACGGTATATTCAGGATAAAGAATATATAAATGCTGGAGTGAATTTTTTTTATGAATTGGAAACTGAAAAAATTTTAATTTCTACTAATGACAAAAGTTTGAAAGAAGCTATTAGTATGTCTGAAAGAATAGAATCATTTATAAATACAGCAGAAAATACCAATATGGGTGCTGTATCAGTTAATGCAGTTCAAGATAGCGTTAGCATTAAGCAAGATTATGCAAGAGTAACAGTACATCTTGTCTATCCTAATGGTGCCCAGCAAGTTGAAGATAGGGACCTTGCTAGTCGAAAACGTATAAATGCTGAAGATGTGAAAAAAATATATAGTGCCCCTAGAGGAGAAAAAGTAAATACAGTAGAGTTAAGTAAACAATTGGGTGAAGATGCTAAGCGAGGATACCTTAAATCGATAAAACATAGGGCAATGAGTATAATGAAAATTGTACCTGTAATAGTTAATAAAAATTTTCATAAATAGGTGATAGTATGGTAGATAATAAATCATTGATGAGAGCATTATGGACTTCAAAACGAGCAACTATATGCAATATATACTCTAAAATTGGAATTTCGATAAATGTAATATTTACAATAATATATTTATTTTTTCCGGATATTATTAATGTTAATTATGAAGTTTCAAGCTTATTGGGTATTTCTGTTACCGGATTATCTTTTACATTCGCATTATTTGTTGCGGTTAAAAGTATCTTTGATATAGATAATTTAGGACACATATATTTAGTTTCTAAAACAGATACTCAATTAAAAAACGTATTTGTTGAAATATTCACACCATTTATGTGGACTTCATTTTTATGGCTAACCATAGTTGGAATATCAATTAGTACTATGTTAATATCATTTGAAACCTTTATTGATTTTGAAGTAATTTTGTATTTGAAAGGAATAGTTTTAATTTTAGTATTTACGGCGTCTTTGAATATTTTTGGGCTTATTTTAGACATCATCCGAGATACTCAAAAAAAGGCTATAGAGGCTGGAGAAGAAGAAGCTGAGTCAATAATAAAAAATAATAAAATGAAGTGAACCCTAAATATTGGACGAAGCTTTATGCAGCATTCTGGGTTATAAAAATTCGGTGTTCAACCGGGCTTTTACAACCCAATTTTATTTTAATTCGTGAAAAATTATAGTCATTTATCCAAACCGGTACTTGTGAAACTAGTGTTTCATATGTATCGGTTTCTTTTTGATAGAAAGCTTCAGCTTTCATAATATGGAAAAAGCTTTCCATGGCAGCGTTATCTAAACATGTTGCTTTACGTGACATACTCTGAAAAATACGATATTTTTTGAGAATAGTAACCCAATTTTTGTGTTGATATTGGAATCCTTGGTCAGAATGAATCGTCGTTCGATAATTTAAATCTTTTGGGATTTTTGCAATTGCTTGTTTCAAAACCTTTGTTGTAAATTTAACTGTTGGATGTTTACTAATCTGATGACTTAGAATTTTGCCTGAAAACAGATCATAAATACAGGTGAAATGGGCCCGTTCATCGATTGTTTCGTCACCCCAACGGACTTCTGTAACATCTGTTGCTAGTTTTTGATAAGGTCGGTCCGAAAAGAAACGGCGATTAATCAGGTTTTTAGAAACGGTACCAACTTTTCCTTTATACGAGTTGTATTTGCGTGTCTGGCTGAAATTGAAGTAGCTCCCATAAATTAAATCTCCTTAAATTTTTAAAATTTTGTAGCAATACGACCAATGAGCCTTGCACTCATAGCCAGCTTAACTGGTGGTCGAAAGGGTAGTTAGGCGTCCATTACAATAACTTGTAATTCTTCAGTTACAAATTGATTGATGCCTGCTAAAAATTCTTTAAAATAAGTTGTTTCATTGTGGAAGTTAACTGCGTCTTGGTCTTGCCAATGCTCAATTATTGCATAACGATTGTTGGCACCTAATTGTTTAAAATGATTGTATGAAATATTACCAGATTCTTTTTTTGATTGCGTCACTAGAGGATCAATAAAATGTTCATATTCTGTAATACAATTTTCATTAACAACTAAACTAACATTAAAAACTTTCATGATAATATTCTCCTTTTTAGCTTTTAACGTGATTCCTATGCACGTAGATAAACAAAAACGAGCAGCAGGAGTTGCACCTGCTTGAAGTATCTATACACTCGTTAAAATTAGTTAAATATTTATTCCCAAGTTGAGTCCCCGTAAGTGACAGAGAACGGACCAGCATTAGAAGTTGTAAAGTATAATGTCATTACAGCTTTTTTTCCGGCAGCTATTGAATTTGGAATATTACCAGAGTAAGTCTCTGAATTAAATTCCCCAATAGTATCATCACTATCATAGACGTCAAACTTTTGACCATTGAAATCTAGTGGACCTGTACCATTATTTTGAACGGTTACTTTAACAGCAACTTGTGTATCACCGGATTTAACATCATTTAAAGGAACTGACGTTTCTTTTTCAGCAGAGTCAACGGTTATCTTTGAGTCGTCAGTTAAATCTACAGAATCGCCAAAAGATGAAGTAGATTCTGAATCGGATTCATCATCAGTGTATGACTCATCGTCAGATTCTGAATCAGATTCAGATTCATCGTCAACATATGAATCATCATCGTCATCATAACTAGAATCATCATCTGATTCTGACGAGTCACTAGCACTTGACGATCTAAAATTAGACGATGAACGCGCTGACGAATCTTTATCAGATGTTACCGACATCACGCTAAAAGAAATAATTGATATGCCTAAACCGGCAATCAATAAAATTAGTGGTATTAAATTAGAAGCTTTATTACCCCAAGCTACAATAAACCAAGTTACACCTGTAAAAAAAACAACTAAACCAATAAGAAAAATAATTGTAAATGTAGTACTCATGAATATATTTCCTCCGAAATCTATATCTCTACTCCTAGAAATATGATAAAATTATTTGTTAATATATTTATACCCTCTAACTTGCTACCAACAGGTTAGGGGATTTTTTAATAGTTTTATTTCAAACAATTTACTAAAGCTTAAGTAATTGCTTGATATTTTTAACGTGTTTTCCAGTAATACAATATAAAGCGTTGCCAACAGCCTTACCGACAGAAAATGCTTTCTTATCGCCTGATATTTTAATACTTTAGTAGATTTATTGATAAAAATATCCATGCAACAAATATGCAACAAATGTTTTGAGCATTCTATCCTTTATAGTCTGTTTTCACCTAAATAAAAAAATAGGAACGCCCGTTTAAAGGCATTCCTATTTTTATAAATCGGTCTAGAATGGATATCTATGACTCGGGTGAGATTCGAACTCACGACCGTCCGCTTAGAAGGCGGATGCTCTATCCAGCTGAGCTACCGAGTCATAACAACATTTAATAGTATATGATAAAATACTGGTACTTGTCAATGGAAATTGGTAGAACTCTTATAAATTATCAAAAACATGAATGAAAGTTTTGATGAAATGTTCTATAATAAGAAAGTAATAGACATAAATGGAGATAAAGACTATTTAATTATGAATAAAGAGGTTGAAAAATGGTTGATTCTAATGATCCACGGGTAAAGAGAACAAGACAAAATTTAAAAAAATCATTAGTTGTACTCATGAAACATTACAAAGTTGAAAATATTAGCGTTCAAAAGATTACTCAGGAAGCAAATGTCACTCGAGGAACATTCTATCTGCATTATCATGACAAACAAGATTTTATTAATCGGGCAATGGATGAAATTTTAGATGACTTTTTTGATTACATTATGATTATGTCAAAACAATCACCAGATAAAGCGTACGTTTATTCGAAACCAGTTGAAGTTTGTTGTTTAAATCGGGTGTTTAACTACTTACAAGATGAATCAATGATGTTTGGCGTACTTTTAAATAGTCAAGAAGATGTCGCTTTTTCTGATAAAGTATATGATAGACTAGTTATCTACTTAAATAACTTTAGAGAACAGTTAGCAGGCGATTTTGAAGTATCTAAGATACCAAACGAGTTACAAGTATCCTATGTTGCATCAGCGCACCTAGGCTTCATTAAACGTTGGTTACGAGACGATATGATCTACACACCGCACTACGTTGCTAAGGTTTTAAAAGAAATTACTGGCGTTGATACAAGTAACGGAGTCAATTTAACAAACTTTTTTGTTGAAAATGATGGATAACGTTGACTTAAGAAGTTACATTTGATATTATAATAACGTTGTATTTGTGAACACCACAACTGCAACCGCACGTTTTAAGTTTTTAAGCGTCAGGTTGTCTAAATCTGATCACTAAATTACGGCGAGTCTAAGTAATCTATAAGGAGGTGTAATACACATGTACGCAATTATTAAAACAGGTGGCAAACAACTTAAAGTTGAAGCCGGAGAAGCTATTTACATTGAAAAATTATCAGCAGAAGCTGGTGAAAAAGTTACATTTGATGAAATTGTTTTAGTTGGTGGCGAAAAAACCGTTATTGGTGCTCCTTTTGTTAAAGGTGCTACAGTAACTGGTACTGTTGAAAAACAAGGCCGTGAAAAGAAAGTTGTTACTTTCAAATACAAACCTAAGAAACATTCTCATACAAAACAAGGTCATCGTCAACCATATACTAAGGTTGTTATCGATGCTATTAACGCATAATTTTGAAAGTAGGCTACTAGTATGATACGTGCAGTTATTTCTCGGAGAGATGCCAAAATCATCGATGCGTTTGAAATAACAGGGCATGCTGATTCTGGTGAATATGGTCAAGATATTGTGTGTGCTGCGGTTTCGGTATTGACTATCAATACAGTTAATAGTTTGACCGAACTTGCTAAACTTAATCCTGATGTTGAGATGGATGAAGATAATGGTGGATTAATGAAAGTTAAACTATCAGAATCTGAGTTAAACGATGCTACAGGACAGTTATTTTTAGAAAGTTTAGTTTTAGGACTACAGTCAATTGAGCAAAACTATCAAGATTACATTAAATTAACACTTAAATAATAAGACTATAACAAGGAGGTGCATTGATTATGTTAATGAATTTACAATTTTTCTCACATAAAAAAGGTGGGGGTTCTACTTCTAATGGCCGTGATTCTGTCGGTAGACGTTTAGGCTCAAAAAGAGCTGACGGACAAGAAGTAACAGGTGGTTCAATTCTTTATCGTCAACGTGGAACACGTATTTATCCTGGTGTTAACGTTGGTAAAGGTGGAGATGATACTTTGTTTGCTAAAGTCGATGGTATCGTTCGCTTCGAACGTAAAGGCCGCGATAAGAAACAAGTCTCTGTATACCCTGTAGCTGAATAATAATAACTCAAAGGAAACCTCTTCATTTTATGATAGAGATTTCCTTTTTTTGTACATAAAAGGAGTGTTTAAATGAATTTTGATAGAATTAAACAATTACAATCAACTTTTGAGAAACTCTCGATTGATGCATTTCTAGTGACGGATACGACAAACATATTTTATTTAAGTGGTTTTGAAGGTGATGGTGTATTGTTAATTACTGATACACAACAATTTTTAATCACTGACCTAAGATTTGAATTGGCACTAGAAAATCATGATAAAAAATTAGAAATAAAATTTACGCGTGATTATCTGGGTGCTGTATCTGACATAATTAGTGAAAAAGGATTAACAGTTATGGGATTTGAATCATCAATATCATTTTTAGAGTATGATCAATTAGATGAAATCCTTGTTAGTGATTTGGTGCCATTTACTAATATTGTTGACGAATTACGACGTGTTAAAGATAAGGATGAGCAGATAAAATTAATAAAAGCAGGAAAATTAGCTGATGAAGCTTTCAATTATATTGTGTCGACGATTGAAGTTGGTCAAACAGAAATTGAAATTGCTAATCGGCTAGATAGTTATATCAAAAATTTAGGTACTATGAGTGAATCTTTTGAAACAATTGTAGCAAGCGGTATTCATTCAACATGGCCACATGCAACGGTTTCAAAACGAAAGATTCAAGACCAGGATCTGATTACGATAGATTTTGGCTATTATTACGAGAACTATACATTTGATGTCACAAGGACCATCGCCGTGGGATCGATATCTGATGAATTAAAACATATCTACGAGTCTGTTTTAACGACACAAGAACGAGTGATTTCATTAATTAAACCGGGAATAAAATTAAGTGAATTAGCTAGAGTTGCTAATGAAACAATCGCCGATGCAGGATATGGTAAATATTTTAATCATGGGATTGGGCATGGAATTGGCCTATCAATTCATGAATTACCTAATATTAAATTGGATGATTCAAACAGTGTTTTGCAAGCAGGCGACGTCATTACAATTGAACCAGGGATTTATGTACCAAACCTTAGTGGGGTTCGAATTGAGGATGATATTTTAGTGACTGAGAATGGCTATCAAATGTTAACGAATTCTTCTAAAAAATTAATGATAATATAGACTTTAACTTGCTTTTATATGTCCATTATTGCTATTATTAGAACTATGAGATACACGAGATAGTAGGAGGAATATTATATTATGATGTCCGTTAATGAATTTAAAAATGGTGTTACAATCGAAGTTGATGGTGATTTATGGCGTGTTGTTGAATTTCAACATGTTAAACCGGGTAAAGGTTCTGCTTTTGTTCGATCAAAACTAAAGAATCTCCGTACAGGTGCTGCTCAAGAAAAAACATTCCGTGCTGGTGAAAAAGTTCAAAAAGCACAAATTGATAATAAAAAAATGCAATATCTTTATGCTGATGGTAACAACTATGTATTTATGGATATGGATACATATGAACAATTAGAATTACCAGAAGAACGCGTGCATGAACAATTAAATTATTTGAAAGAAAACTTAATTGTTAATGTTATTATGTTTGGCACTGAAACACTTGGTGTTGACGTTCCTAATACAGTTGAATTAAAAGTAGCATCAACTGAAGCGGGTATTAAAGGTAATACACAATCTGGTGGAACTAAACCTGCTGTTCTTGAAACAGGATTAGTTGTACAAGTGCCATTCTTCGTTAATGAAGATGAAATGTTAATTATTAATACACAAGATGGCACATATATTTCCAGAGCACAATAAATCGACGGAGGTTAAACTTATGGCTGAAGAAACAAATATTGTTTTAAAAAGTACTGAACCTTCTTTGGGTGACATTAAGATTGCACCTGAAGTTATTGAAATTATTGTTGGAATTGCTGCTAACCAAATTGATGGTGTTTACTCAATGCGTGGGACAATTGCTAAAAATTTAACTGAATTATTTGGCCGTAAAAAGTCACTGGGTAAGGGTGTTAAACTTGATTTAACAGATGACCAGTTGAATATTGATGTTTTTGTTTACCTTGATTACGGTGTATCTGTTCCTAAGGTTGCATTAGTGATGCAAGAAAAGATTAAACAACAATTACTATTTATGACAGGTTTAGAAATTATTGAAGTAAATGTTCATGTTGAAGGGGTTATTCCTGAAAAGGAAGCCGATAAGATAGATACTGACGATTTATTTTCAGAAAAAGATGGTGAAAATTAGTGAGTGTAATAGTAACTAGACATACGATTCGCGAAAAAGCATTTCAAGCATTATTTGCGTTAAATTCTAACCCAGATGGTGATAGAGAGGCTATTTATCGTGAATTGTTAGAAGTTCCTGATGAAGAGTCGGCTGTAATTCCACCTTATTTAGAAGCATTAGTTTCAGGTGTTAGTGATAAACAAGCTGAGATAGATTCTGTTATTGAAGAAAATCTAACATCACGCTGGAAACTATCACGCTTAAACAATACGGATTTAATTATTTTGAGATTAGCTATTTACGAAATGAAATACGTAGATGATGTTCCTGCTAAGGTAGCATTGAATGAAGCTTTAGAAATTGCTAAAGAATTTAGTGATGATGAATCAAGAAAATTTGTTAATGGTGTGTTAGATCCAGTTGTTGAAAAAATGCCTGTTGATATTGAAAAAACAAATGAATAATAATGATTGAGAAGTGTTGCATTTTTTGCGACACTTTTTTTTTAGAAATGAATACCTTAAATATGATAAAATGTAAGAAGTAAAAATGGAATAGAGGTGCTAAATTATGGCTAAATTAATTGATGGTAAAAAATTGGCACAAATAACGACGGATAATTTAAAATCTGAGATAGAAGCTTTAAAGAAAAAGAATGTCTTTCCTACATTAGCTGTTATTGTAGTTGGAGAAAATCCAGCAAGTAAAATATATGTTAAGAATAAGCATCGAATTGCTGAATCTATTGGGATAAAATCGATTGTTAAAAGATTACCTGATACGATATCAGAAAAAGAGTTGCTAAATCTCATTAATGACTATAATGATAATTCAGATATTAATGGCATATTAGTACAGTTACCTTTACCGAACCAAATTGATGAAAAAAAGATAACCGAAGCTATTAAACCAGAAAAAGATGTTGATGGATTTCATCCGATAAATATTGGACGATTAGCCATGAATGATCCACTAGCAATTCCATGTACACCACTGGGAATTATGAGAATGTTTAACGCATACAATATTGATTTAGACGGTAAAAATGCAGTTGTTGTTGGCCGCAGTAATATTGTGGGTAAACCAATGGCGGCGTTACTTTTAAACGCTAATGCAACAGTAACGATAACGCATAGTCATACGGAAAATTTATCAGAGATAACTAAACAGGCTGATATTTTAGTCGTTGCAATTGGTCAAGCAAACTTTATTAAAAAAACCGATGTGAAACAAGGTGCTGTAGTCATCGATGTCGGGATGAACCGCTTAGATAGTGGTAAGTTAGCGGGAGATGTCGATAAGGAAGTTGCAGAGGTTGCAGGATATCTGACACCAGTACCAAAAGGGGTTGGACCTATGACGATTGCAATGTTGATGGAACAAACAATTGAATTAACAAAACGGAGTGTTGGCATTGAATAAAGATAATTATTTATCAGTTACATCATTAACAACATATTTGAAGAAAAAATTTGATGCTGATCCTTATCTTGGGACCGTTTATTTAACTGGCGAAATTTCAAATTTAAGACCTCGACCTAATGCGCATCAATATTTTAGTTTAAAAGATGATCATGCTAAAATTAGCGCAATTATGTTCCGTTCAGCTTTTGATAAAATAAAATTTAAACCAGAAGATGGCATGAAAGTTTTAGTTATGGGCCGTATATCTTTATATGAAGCGACAGGTAACTATCAAATATATATTGAGCGAATGGAACCTGATGGTGTTGGTGCGTTATATCAAGCCTATGAGCAGTTAAAAAATAAGCTACAAGCTGAAGGATTATTTTCAGCACCAAAACAGGCATTGGTTAAATATCCTAAACGAATTGCTGTGATTACAAGTCCTTCAGGGGCTGTCATTAAAGATATTATGACAACCGTTAAAAGACGTTACCCGATTGCTCAATTAGTTTTATTTCCTGCGATTGTACAAGGTGACAAAGCAGCTAATGATTTAGTTAAGCGGTTAAAACAAATTAACGAATTAGGCCATTTTGACACGATTATTATTGGTCGAGGCGGTGGCTCAATTGAAGATTTATGGCCATTTAATGAAGAATCTGTTGCAAGGGAAATATTTGCTAGCCAGATTCCAATTATTTCTTCAGTTGGACATGAGACAGACACAACCATTGCTGATTTAGTGGCCGATGTTCGGGCAGCAACGCCAACAGCAGCAGCAGAATTAGCTGTCCCTGTTTACGCCGATGAATTAATTAAGATTAATCAATTAAAATTGAGACTATTACAAGTAACACAAAATATTTTAAGTTTAAGAAGACAACAATTAGATAAGATTCAACAATCATATGTTTTTCAACAACCTAATCGGTTATATGAGGGTTACCTTCAAAACTTAGACAATTTAGCACAACGCTTAATGCAAGTAACAAAACAAATTATCACAATTAAGAAACAACAATTTGAACAAGCTAATGGTCAGTTGCGCTATCAAAATCCGCAACAATTGGTTAGTCAACTGCAAGATCAAGTAAAACAACAAAACAAACAGTTACATCAATTAATGACCTACTTACTTGAAACAAAGAAACAACAGGTTGGCGAAAAAATAAATGCGCTTGATTTATTAAGTCCATTGAAGATTATGGGACGAGGATACAGTTACGTATCTATGGAAGATAAAATTATTAAAAGTATTAATTCAGTGAATATAGATGATAACGTCGTGTTACACCTTACAGATGGTAAAGCATATGCAAAAATTGAAAAAGTTGAAAAAGGAGAATAAAAAATGGCTGAAAAAAAAGCGACATTTGAAGATAACTTAGTAGAACTTGAAAAAATTGTAACAGAACTAGAACAAGGTGATGTTCCTTTAGAAAAAGCATTAACCCAATTTCAAAACGGTGTTAAGTTGAGCTCAAAATTGCAAAAAACATTGGAAAATGCTGAAAAAACATTAACCAGTGTCATGAATGATTCTGGTGAAGAAGTGCCATTCGAACAAGGCTTAGAAAATGAGTAACTTAACTAAATTTTCTGATATCGTATTACCAGAATTTAATCAAATTATGTTGAATCAATTACAGGCTTTAGACACTGAAAAAAAGTTAAAAGAATCGATGACTTATTCAGTTGAAGCGGGTGGTAAACGTATTAGACCACTAATCATTTTTGTTATTTGTCAAATGCTTAATCGTAAACTTGATAAGTCAGTTTATTCTATTGCTGGTGCATTAGAATTAATTCATACCTATTCATTAATTCATGATGATTTGCCTGCGATGGATGATGATAATTTAAGACGTGGTAAACCAACAAACCATATTATTTTTGGTGAAAGCATGGCAATTTTAGCTGGTGATGCACTAAATACATTAGCCTTTGAATGGATCAGTAACGCAGAGTTGCCTGATTCACAAAAGGTATTACTAATGGGTCAACTAGCTAGGTTAGCTGGCCCAGAGGGAATGGTTGGCGGTCAAGTTGCCGATATTGAAGGTGAACAAAAAGAGTTATCATTAGCGCAGTTGAAACAGGTGCATAAGCGTAAAACGGGTGATTTAATTGAATTTTCAGTTTACGCAGGTAGCATACTTGGAAAAGCGACTGACCAACAGCACGTAGCGTTTATGGCATATGGACGTCATTTTGGGTTAGCTTTTCAAATCTATGATGATATTATGGATGTCGTTGGGACATCTGAAGAGATGGGCAAGGCTGTTCATAAAGACAATCAAGAAAATAAAAATACGTATCCTGGACTAATGGGAATTGATCAAGCTTATAGGATGCTCGAAGAAGTAACCAATCAAGCTAAAGATGCTATTCAAACGCTTAAGCAAACAGGGTTGGAGACAGAGTATTTGGAAGAATTGTTACATTACTTTAAATTAAAAAATTAGGAGTCACTATGAAAAAAGAGCGCATTGATGTTTTATTAGTTAAACAAGGGTTATTTGAAACTCGTGAACAGGCCAAACGTGCAGTTATGGCTGGTGAAATTCTGGGTGAGAATGAAGAACGATTGGATAAACCAGGTGTTAAAATTTCTGAAGAAACTGTGCTTCATTTTAAAGGTAAAAAATTACCTTATGTGAGCCGCGGTGGACTTAAATTAGAAAAAGCCCTTAAAGTATTTGATGCAACCGTTCAGGATAAAACGGTCTTAGACATTGGATCATCAACCGGTGGCTTTACCGATGTTGCTTTACAAAATGGCGCAAAATTAAGTTATGCGTTAGATGTTGGTACCAATCAATTAGTTTGGAAATTACGACAAGATCCAAGAGTTGTTGTGATGGAAAATACTAACTTCAGATATAGTAAAAAAGAAGATTTTGAATTTGGACAACCCAATTTTGCAACAATAGATGTATCGTTTATTTCATTACATCTTATTTTACCTGCATTAAAGAAAATTATTACTGAAAATGGGGATGTTGTGGCATTAATAAAACCCCAATTTGAAGCAGGAAAAGAAAATGTTGGAAAACATGGTATTGTACGAGATGAAAAGATTCATCGTCAAGTGCTCGAAGACATTGTTCAATTTTCTATTTCCACTGGATTTAATGTTGCGGATTTAAGCTACTCACCAATTAAGGGTGGCGAAGGTAATATTGAATTTTTAATTCATTTAAAGTCTGCGATAAATGAAATTGGCGAGATTTCGGATAAGGTTAGTATCGATGGCGTATTAACTGCTGCATACGATAACCTGAATGCCGTTAAATAAGGATTTAAAGTGAAGTTCTTTAATAATAATTGAAATTACGTTATACTAACTCTATGGGTGGTAGAGGTTATCGGGTGAGGGGGACTTTAATGAAAAAGCAAGAACGGCAACGTTATGTTCGTGAATTATTGAAGAACAATAATATTGATAAGCAGGAAGATTTTGTGAGTTTGCTTAAAAAACAAGGGATTACAGTCACACAAGCAACTATTTCTAGAGATATTAAAGAAATGCAATTAATTAAAGTGCCATCTGCTGATGGAACTTACAGTTATAATTTACCTGTTCAAAAAAAATTGAATACAGAAAAAAAATTAACTAAAACGTTAAAAGATGCTTTTATATCAACTGATGTTCAAAATGAAATGTGTCTCGTTAAGGTGACGCCAGGAAGTGGTCCAGCAATCGTATCTTTAATTGAACAAATGAATTATTCATTTGTTTTTGGTACTTTAGGCGGAGATGGATCAGCTCTAATTATCTGTCACTCGAACAAAGATGCGTTAAAGTTAAGTAAAATTTTAAATGAGATTGTAACTGAATAGATAGAAATAAAATCTGTGACATTTGTTTCAGATTTTTTCTATTAAAGGGGTGAAAAAAATGTTACAAGAATTGACAATAAAAGATTTTGCCATTATTGATTCTTTGAATATCGATTTCATGGCTAATATGACAGTTTTAACAGGTGAAACTGGTGCGGGTAAATCCATTATCATTGATGCTTTGGGCCTCTTATCAGGTGGTAGAGGGTCCCAAGAATTTATTAGAAAAGATGCAAAAAAAATGGTGCTACAAGGACTCTTTATGCCAACTGAAAACTCAAATACGTTAACGAAGTTGGACCAATTAGGTATTGGCCATGATGATAACTCTGTGATTTTACAACGTGAAATACATAGATCTGGTAAAAATATTTGTCGCATAAACGGTATGTTGGTTAACACGAGTACACTAAAATCAATTGGTGAAACGTTAGTTGATATTCATGGCCAAAATGAACATCAAGAATTAATGCAACAGGATAAGCATTTGGGCATGTTAGATGAATATATTAAAAATGATATTCAAACACTGAAGCATAGTTATCAAGAAGCATTTGAATACTATCAAAACCTAAATAAGTTACAAATAAAAAGACAAACAAATCAAAACGAATGGGCACAACGATTAGATATGTTACATTTTCAAAAAGATGAAATTGAAAGTGCAGATTTAATTGAAAATGAAGAAGACATATTAAGCGCTGAAAAAGAACGTCTAGAAAATTTTCAAACTATTAATCAGTCACTGGATGCAAGTTACCAAGCGTTATCGGGTGATGATGAAAATACAGTTGACCATGTTGGTGTTGCAATGTCTAACATGCTAAAAATTGATAATTTAGATAGTGAATATAAAGACTTAGCAGAACGGTTGTCGTCAGCCTATTATATGCTGCAGGATGCATCTAGTGACCTATTGCGTCAGTTAGACTCCCTGGAATGGGATGAGCAACGATTAAATGAGATTGAAAATAGGCTTGAATTAATTGTACAATTAAAACACAAATATGGTGATTCTGTTGAAAAAATATTAGCTTATTTGAGTCTTATATCTGAAGAATTAATTGAAATGGAAGCAACTGAAGGTAATGCAGATGATTTAGATAATCAAGTTAATTTAGCTAGAAAAGAAGCCCATAAATTGGCTGATAAATTAACTAATGTTCGAAAAAAAGCAGCCATCATTCTACAAAAAGAAGTGCATAAACAGTTAAGTGAGTTGTATATGGACAAAGCCGTTTTTGAAGTTAAATTTGATTCACTCAATCAGTTAAATAGTACCGGACAAGATAAAGTTGAATTTTATATTCAAACAAATGTTGGGGAAACAATGGGGCCATTAGCTAAGATTGCTTCTGGTGGTGAACTTTCTCGAATGATGTTAGCGTTAAAGACAATTTTTTCTAGGACGCAAGGTGTCACAAGTATTATATTTGATGAAGTTGATACAGGAGTTAGTGGACGTGTTGCCCAGGCAATTGCTGAAAAAATTAATCAAATTGCCCAACAATCACAAGTTCTATGTATCACACATTTGCCACAGGTTGCTGCAATTAGCGAGCACCATTACTTTATAGCTAAAGAAGTGATTTGTGAACGTACAGAAACATCTATTAAATTGTTATCTAAGGAAGATCGTATTCAAGAAATTGCTCGAATGCTTGCCGGTTCTGAGATTACACCTTTAACTGTTAAACATGCTGAAGAATTACTAAATACGGCACAAAAAAAATAATTAAAACCAAGGTACTACTATGAATAGATGATTGGTTAGTTATAAAAAAGGAGAGTACTAATATGCTTAAGTTTGATAAAATATCAAAAATTTATAAAGGTAATAAAGCTGTAGATAATTTTAATTTGGAAGTTCAAGATGGTGAATTCATTTGTTTCATCGGAACATCTGGTTCAGGTAAAACAACTACTATGAGAATGATTAACCGTATGTTGACACAAACAGAAGGTACAATCACTATTGATGGTAAAGATATAGCCAAAATGGATCCCGTTAAATTACGTCGTAAAATCGGATATGTTATTCAAAATATTGGTTTAATGCCACATATGACTATTCGTGAAAATATTACATTAGTACCAAAATTATTAAAATGGCCTGAAGAAAAAAGAGATGAACGCGCTAAAGAAATGATTAAATTAGTTGAACTACCAGAATCATATTTAGACCGTTACCCATCTGAACTTTCTGGTGGGCAACAACAAAGAATCGGAGTTGTCAGAGCTTTAGCTGCTGATCAAGATATTATCTTGATGGATGAACCTTTTGGTGCGCTTGATCCTATTACTAGAGAAGCTTTACAAGATTTAGTTAAAGATTTACAAGAACGTTTAGGTAAGACATTCGTTTTTGTTACTCATGATATGGATGAAGCTTTAAAATTAGCAACACGAATTGTTGTTATGTCTGAAGGAAAGATTGTTCAAGCAGATACACCCGATAATATTTTGAAAAATCCAGCAAATAAATTTGTTGAAAACTTGATTGGTCAAGATAGACTTATCCAAGCTCGTCCAAGTATTACAACTGTTGGTCAAGTTATGTTAGCTAACCCAGTTTCAATTACACCAGGTAAGTCATTAGTAACAGCTATTCGTTTAATGCATGATCGTCGAGTTGATACGTTGTTAGTTACTGATGATGCTGGTATTTTAAAGGGTTATATTGATATTGAAAGCTTAGATTATAGTTTCAATACATCAAGTAGTGTCAGCGATATTATGAACAAAGATATTTTCTATGTTAAAGAAGATTCATTAGTTCGTGATACTGTTGAACGTATTTTAAAACGTGGATTTAAAAATGTACCTGTTATTAATAAAGATGGTATATTAGTCGGAATTGTAACCCGCGCTACCCTAGTTGATATTGTTTATGATGCACTTTGGGGTGATGAAAATAGTGCTTCTCATGAAGAAGTAACTAAAATAATGACGTCAGACTCAGGTACAGATACCGATGAAACTAGCCCAAGTTCAACGAAGGAGGGTTAATAATGACTTCATTTTTACAAGAATATGGGGCAATGATTGTCTCAAAATTATGGGAACATATTGAAATTTCAGGAATGGCATTATTTTTTGGAGTAGCAATAGCTGTTCCTTTAGGAATTTTACTAACAAGATTACCTAAGACAGCCAATATTGTAATTGCAATTGCTAGTATGTTGCAAACAATTCCTGCTTTAGCTTTACTAGCCATGATGATTCCTTTATTTGGGATTGGTAAGTTACCAGCTGTTGTAGCATTATTTATCTATTCGTTGTTACCAATATTAAGAAATACGTATATTGGTATTAAAGAAGTGGATCCAGTGTTAAAAGACGCTGCTAAAGGGATGGGTATGACTAATTTGCAGTCGATTCTGCAAGTTGAATTAGTTATGGCATCTCAGGTTATTATGTCTGGAATTCGTTTAGCTGCAACTTATGTAATTGCTTGGGCAACATTAGCTTCATATATTGGTGCTGGTGGCTTAGGGGATATGATTTTTAATGGATTAAATTTGTATCAACCAAAATTAATTTTAGGCGGTACAATTCCAGTTATCTTATTAGCCTTACTAGTTGATTTTATACTTGGACAGGTTGAAAAAAAGGTAGCACCAAAAACAACAAGAAATTAAGGAGGCTTTAACATGAAAATTACGATGAAAAAAATACTTGTTAGCTTAAGCCTTCTGTTTGCCGGTGTGAGTCTATCAAGTTGTGGGTTTCCTGGTTTAACAGGTGGCTCTGAATCGACAATTAAAATTGTCGCACAATCAACGACGGAATCTCAAATTATTGGATCAATGCTACAACAATTGATTGAACATGAATCAGATAATCAAGTAGAACTGATAAATAATTTAGGTTCTGGTACATTAAGTTTTAATGCACTCAAAAACGGTGATGCAGATATATCATCTGCTAGATATACAGGAACTGACTTAAGTGCGGTATTAAATAAACCAGTAGAAAAAGATACCGTTAAAGCTAATAAAATAGTTAAAGATGGATTCGAAAATAGATTCCAAATGAAATGGTTTGATAGTTTAGGTTTTGCTGATACTTATGCATTTATGGTTACAAAAGAGACAGCTAAAAAGTACAATTTAAACACAGTATCTGATTTAAGAAAAATTGAATCTAAATTAACAGTCGGTGTTGATGCCAACTGGATTAGCCGTGTAGGTGATGGTTACGATGGTTTCCAAAAAGAATATAATATTAAATTTGGTAACATTTATCCTATGCAGATTGGATTAGTCTATAGCGCTTTGGCAAAGGGTAAAATGGATGTTGTTCTTGGATATTCAACTGATGGCCGAATTAAGAGTTATGATCTGAAAATTTTGAAGGATGATCGTCACTTCTTCCCACCATATTCAGCAAGCCTTGTTGCAAATGATTCTATCTTGAAGGAACATCCTGAATTAACACCGCTTATTGATCGACTTAAAAACAAAATTAATTTATCAACAATGCAATCATTAAATTACAAAGTTGATAATGATTTTTACGAACCAGCAGTAGTTGCAAAACAATTCTTAGAAGAACATCATTACTTCGAAAAGGCGGGTGATTAATATGAATACTTTTGATCAATTGATGTCTTATTTTAGTAATAATGGGTTATATGTTTTACAAGAATTTACAAGACATTTTTTAATTTCAATATATGGTGTGATAATTGCTGCAATTATTGGGATTCCAATCGGAATTTTTATCTCAAAACATCATAGATTGAGCGATGTAGCAATAGGTGCTGCTAATGTTATTCAAACTGTACCATCATTAGCAATGTTATCTATTATTATGTTGGGACTAGGTTTAGGTGTTAATACAGTTATTGTAACTGTTGCACTTTACTCACTATTACCTATTTTAAAAAATACGTATTCAGGGATGATTAATGTTGATCCTGGCGTTCTTGATTCTGGTAAAGGGATGGGAATGACGAGACTTCAAATCCTTTATATGATTGAGTTACCGTTATCATTATCAGTTATCATGGCCGGAATTAGAAATGCATTAGTTGTTGCAATTGGTATTACAGCAATTGGTTCATTTATTGGTGCAGGTGGACTTGGAGATATTATTATCCGAGGAACAAATGCAACTGATGGAGCAGCTATTATTTTAGCTGGTGCATTGCCAACAGCTCTAATGGCCGTTATTGCTGATGCAATTTTGGCACTTATTCAAAGAAAATTTGATCCAACAACAATTAAACGTAAATAAAAAAATGGTCATTTTCTAGTTGTTATAGAAAGTGACCATTTTTATATTGAATCGATTAAAGCGATATAACGGAGTTGATTATCAGTAAGAAGGTAAGTGATATTCGTATATTGCGTTTTAAATATTAATTGATTAGAACCAGAACGTCGGTGTAAGGTACCACGAAGTTCTTGGAATTCTTTTTGAAATCCAGTTGGATTTAATTGTAAAATAATTGTTTTTTTCATTTTTAAAACTTTTTCTGTAAAGAGTGCTAATTGAAATTGAGGCATTTGTGGTCTTAAAATAAAGTCATCTAAATCAAAAATTTTATGATATGAATATTGTAGTGTTGAGCCAATAGTTTGAATTGTTGTTTGTTGTTTATTTTGCATAATAAAGTTCCTCCCCGAACGTTTGTTTGTATTTTCATTATACGAACAAACGTTCGGTAAAGCAAGTGTTAATTTATAATATATTTAAAAGATGACAACAGCGCATAAAAAGCTTGAATAATAGCCGTAAAAAGTGCATACTATTTATTAATACTTATCTTAGAGGAGTTTACAAATTTAATGGCTAATCGTGGAATGTTGATCGTACTATCTGGTCCATCAGGGGTCGGTAAAGGAACCGTAAGAAAAGCAATTTTTGACCAAGCTGACAATAAGTTTCTTTATTCAATTTCAATGACCACTCGTAAAATGCGAGAAGGCGAAGTTGATGGTGTTGACTATCATTTTGTATCAAAAGAAGAATTTGAGAATGAAATTTCAACGGGCGGTATGTTAGAATACGCCAAGTATGTTGACAATTACTATGGAACACCGTTAAAATATGTAAATAAGATGCTTGACGCTGGTCAAGATGTCTTTCTTGAAATTGAAGTACAAGGTGCTATGCAAGTTCGAGAAAAAATTTCTGATGGTTTATTTATTTTCTTAACGCCACCTGATTTGATGGAATTAAGACAAAGAATTACAGGACGTGGAACGGATGATTCTGCAACTATTGATAAACGAATGACAAAAGCCATTGGTGAGATTGATATGATGCAGAATTACGATTACGCGGTTGTTAATGATGAAATAAATGATGCTGTTGAAAAAATTCAAACGATTATTAAAGCTGAACGTTGGCGTGTAAAACGATTTTTACCTGACTATAGAAAACAATTAGGAGATGTATTTAAATGATTTTATATCCTTCAGTAGATGACTTATTGAAACAAGTAGATTCAAGATACTCATTAATTATGTTAGCAAGTAAACGTGCCCATGAATTAGATGCTGGCGCTCTACCAATGCTTTCTAATTACAAATCAAAAAAGAATGTTGGACGTGCTTTGGAAGAAGTTGTTACTGGTGATTTAATTATTGATCCAGTTGAAAAAGAAGATATTCGTTAATCTGATTAAATGAAAAGGAGTTAAGACAAGCTAATTGTCCTAACTCCTATTTTATTTCTTAGAAAATTGATACAATAGAGAATAGAATAAATTCGGTATGGGGGCGACATGAAATGACACTTGAAAATAAAAAAATCGGTCTTGTTGTAACAGGTGGTATTGCAGCGTATAAAAGTTTGGGATTAGTCCGAGCACTAATTAAACAAGGTGCTAGCGTTCGAGTTGCGATGACCAAAGCTGCAACTGAATTTGTAACACCCTTGAGTTTTGAAACGTTGAGTAAAAATAGGGTGTTAACTGATTTATTTTCAGGAAAAGAGTCTGAGCATGTTGCACATATTGAATTTGCAGACTGGGCAGAATTAATGGTTATTGCACCAGCGACAGCAAACATTATCGCAAAAATGGCCAATGGTATCGCAGATGATTTTGTTTCAACCACTTTATTAGCAACTGAGGCACAAAAAATTGTTGTGCCCGCAATGAATGAACATATGCTAATGAATTCTGCTACACAACGTAATCTTAAATTTTTAGGACGAAATAACATTCAGATTATTGAACCAGAAATAGGCTTTTTAGCAGAAGGTTATTCAGGTAAGGGACGTTTTCCCGAATTAAATGTGATAATGTCAGTTATTCAAACTTCCTTTGAGGATAGTGACAAACCATTAGAAGGTAAAAATGTCTTAGTGACAGCTGGTGGTACACGAGAACGAATCGATCCAGTTCGTTTTATCGCTAATGATTCTTCTGGTAAAATGGGTTTCGCAATTGCGATTGAAGCGCAAAAGTTAGGTGCTAATGTCACCTTAATTAGCGGAATAAGCCAGTTGCCAGACCCAATTGGCGTGACAACAATTAGAGTTACAACTGCGTTAGAGTTATCTGAAGCTATCAATAAGCGATTTGATGACCAAAATATTTTGATAATGGCAGCAGCTGTTTCAGATTATCGTGTACAAAATGTTGCAGATCAGAAAATAAAAAAAGCTGAATCTACTTTAACGTTAATATTAGAAAAAAATCCAGATATTTTAAAACATTTGGGCCAAATTAAGCAAAATCAGTATTTAGTCGGATTTGCTGCGGAAACCCAAAACGGACTAGAAAATGCACAAGAAAAATTAGAAAAGAAAAATTTAGATTTATTGGTTTTAAATGATGTCTCAAATTCTGCCATTGGATTTAATAGCAATGATAATGAGGTAACACTGCTTAGACCAAACAGAAAAAATGATTTCATAAAGCAAACAAGTAAAAAGCAAATTGCTAAGGAATTATTAGCTACTATTATAAGCGATGTAGTAAAATAAGCAGTTAATTAAATGAAAGGAGGTTTCAGTATGTCACAATATGCAAAAATTATCGTTGATGTTCCTACGATGCAAACGGACCAGCCATATACGTATTCAATCCCAGCAGTATTAACAAATCAGATTGAGATTGGCATGCGGGTTATTGTACCATTTGGGAATGGTAAACGATTGGTTCAAGGATTTGTAATTGATCTTTTTGATAAGAATGAGTTCGATGGTCATGTAAAAGATATTCAATCAGTCGTTGATTTAAGACCTGTTGTGAATACTGAATTATTAGACTTATCTGAGTGGATAGCTAATGAAACCTTTTCCTTCCGTATAACTGCCTTACAAATGGTTTTACCGAGTGTCATGCGTGCAACCTATAAAAAGCGAGTTCGTTTAATTGACGAAATTGATGAAGATTTACAAGATAAATTATTTCAAGGTCAAGATTCTATTGAATTTGATCCAGAACATATGGATGCTCAAATAATTAAAGAATTATTACAACTTACCAAGGCTGAAAAGGCTGAGATGATTTATGAAGTTGGCAATAAAGCTAAAGTTAAAATGCAAATATCAATCCAACCAAAACTTGGATTCGAAGCATATGAAAATATTCGAAGTGGTTTACGTAAAAATGCTAAACAACAGCACTTATTGATTGACTATCTACAATCACTCACTGAAGATAGCTTGATTCCTCAGAAACAAGTTGTTGAGGAAATAGGCGTGACACCTGCAACAATTACAGCTGGAGCAAAAAATGGTTGGCTTGAAAAAGTTGAGACTGAGGTATATCGGGACCCATATAAAGACACAATTATTGAGCCAACCAATATGCAAGAATTAACCTCAGATCAAGAGGTTGCGGTGCTAGCTGTCGATGAGGCTATTAAAAGTGGAACTAATACAACATTTTTACTTCAAGGTGTGACGGGGAGTGGGAAAACAGAAGTTTATTTGCAGACAATCGCAAAAGCGCTAGAACTTAGAAAAACAGCTTTGATGCTTGTACCAGAAATAGCTTTGACACCCCAAATGGTTAAGCGAGTTAAATCACGATTTGGTAATCTAGTTGCGGTCCTGCATAGCGGTTTGTCTGACGGTGAGCGTTATGATGAATGGCGCCGGATTGAGCGTAAAGAAGCGCAAGTAGTTGTCGGTGCACGTTCAGCCGTTTTTGCACCATTAGATAATATTGGCGTTATTATTGTTGATGAAGAGCATGAATCGAGCTATAAACAAGATGAAACACCAAGGTATCATGCAAGGGATGTTGTTCTTTGGAGAAGTAAAAGACATCAGTGTCCTGTCATATTGGGTAGTGCAACACCATCCCTCGAATCTCGTGCTAGAGCTCAAAAAGGCGTGTATGAGTGGTTACAATTACCTCAACGTATAAATGGTCATCCCATGCCAGAAGTTACGCTAATTGATATGAGAGAAGAAATGAAAAAGACTGGTGAGAGTAATTTTTCTGAGCCACTTAGACATGAAATTACTAAGCGCCTTGAGAAAAATGAACAGACTGTTTTAATGTTAAATCGTCGTGGGTTTTCATCTTTCGTAATGTGCCGAGATTGTGGATTCGTGCTACCTTGTCCTAACTGTGATACTTCTTTAACATTGCATATGGATACTCATACAATGAAATGTCATTATTGTGGACATGAAGAAGGTATTCCTAAAACTTGTCCTAACTGTCATAGTCGAAAAATTAGATATTATGGTACAGGTACGCAAAAAGTTGAAGAAGAACTTAAAACGTTATATCCAGAGGCTAAAATTTTACGAATGGACGTTGATACGACACGTAAAAAAGGCGCACACGAAAAAATCCTAGCTAAATTTGGCGCAAAAGAAGCTGATATTTTATTGGGTACACAAATGATTGCGAAAGGGTTAGACTTTCCTGATGTGACGTTAGTTGGCGTTCTTAATGCAGATACAGCACTTAGTTTGCCTGATTTTAGATCAAGTGAAAGAACGTTCCAATTATTAACCCAAGTGAGCGGTCGAGCTGGTCGAGCTGAAAAAGAAGGACATGTTATTATCCAAACTTTTAATCCAGATCACTACGCGATTCAATATGCGAAGCATCATGACTATGAATCATTTTATAAAAAAGAAATGTCAGTTCGACATATGGAAAATTATCCACCATATTATTATACAATTCAGCTCACTGCTAGTTATACGGATGAGGCTGGAGCAGCGAAAAAAATGTTAGAAGCAGTTCAATTTTTAAAACCAGTGTTATCAAAGAATGCGATTATTCTTGGACCAACACCAAAATCAATTATGCGTGTTAATAATCGTTTTTATTATCAAGTGGTTATTAAGTATAAATCAGAAGGTCAATTAAAAGAACGACTAAGAGAGTTAATGACTAAATCTCAAGCCGAAGTTCGAAAAGGTTTAAAATTAACGATTGATTCTGAACCAGTAAACTTTATTTAAATTAAGGAGATATTATGACGTCAATTGTATTTATGGGAACACCAGAATTTTCAGCTCCAATTTTAGAAAGTTTAATTGAAAACGGCTATGACGTGAAAGCTGTTATGACACAACCAGATCGAATGGTTGGGCGAAAACGTATTTTAACGCAATCACCAGTAAAACAAGTTGCAGTAAAACATGGTATTGAGGTATTACAACCAGAAAAATTAAGTGGCAGCGATGAAATGGCCAAAGTAATTGCAATGGCACCCGATTTTTTGGTAACTGCAGCATTTGGACAATTTTTACCAACAAAATTATTAGAATCTGCTAAAATTGGTGCAATAAACGTCCATGGTTCACTATTACCTAAATATCGTGGTGGCGCACCAATTCAATATGCTATTATGAATGGTGAACAAGAAACAGGTATTACCATTATTTATATGGTTAAAAAAATGGATGCTGGAAATATTATTAGCCGTCGTGCAATTAAAATTGAAAATAATGATGATACTGGTTCAATGTTTGAAAAATTAAGTTTATTAGGTAAGGAACTATTACTTGAAACATTACCAAAACTAATTGATGGTACAAGTGAATCAACACCACAAAATGAAGATAAAGTAACCTTTTCACCTACCATTAAACCAGAAGAAGAAGCCCTTGATTTTTCAAAAACGGCTAATGAAATAGACTGGAAAATTCGTAGCTTAAGACCGGTACCTGGTGCATATACGATTTTAAAGGGTAAGAGAACTAAAATATGGGATATAACTGTACTAGATAAAAAAACTATTTTATCTGCTGGAAAAGTAGTTGAAGTAGCTAAAAAATCACTTGAAATTGCTTGTGGTGATGGGACCGTATTAGCTATTAATTCGCTTCAACCAGATGGTAAATCAAAACAAACCATTGTCGACTACCTAAACGGTAGTGGGCAAGGAATAAAAGAAGGACAACAGGTGATTGATGTATGACAACTGATTTAAAAACGACACCCCGATTCTTAGCAGTTGATCTTTTAACAAGAGTTGCTAAACAAGGGACGTATTCAAATATTGCGTTGAACCAAGTGATTAAGAATAATCATATGGAAGTTCGGGATGCTCATTTATTAACACAACTAGTTTACGGTGTTATCCAAAGACGTCTCACTTTAGAATATTGGTTGGCACCATTTGTTAAAAATCCTAGCAAAATGGATAATTGGGTTCAAGAATTACTATTGAGTGCCATTTATCAGATGCATTATCTTGATAAAATTCCAACTCGCGCAATTTTTAATGAATCAATTGAAATTGCAAAACGAAAAGGCCATGCAGGTACGCGTAAATTTGTTACTGGTGTTTTACATGCAATTGAGCGTGAAGGTATCCGTCCTGTTTCTGAAATTAAAGATGATATTGAACGTTTGAGTATTGAAAGTAGTACACCAGTTTGGTTGGTAAACGAATTAATTAAACAAGTAGGCTTAGAAAAAGCGACACATTTGTTGGCTTCAATCAATGAAGCACCTGATCAATCTGTTAGAGTAAATACAGCTAAAGCAACTGTCGAAGAAGTCATTGAAAAAATGGAAAATGAAGGCTTTGAGGTGAAACGTAGTCAAGTTTCACCAGTTGGGTTATTAGTGACTAATGGATTTGCTCCTGATAGTGGCGTTTATCACGATGGGTTAATTACGATTCAAGATGAAAGTGCAATGTTAGTTGCTGACGCAATGAATATTCAACCAGGTGATAAAGTTTTAGATGCATGTGCCGCACCAGGTGGAAAAACAACCCATATTGCATCATTCCTAGATGAAACTTTATTTGGTGAAGTTGTAGGGTTAGATATTCATGCACACAAAGTTAAATTAATCGGTGATAATGCTAAACGTTTAGGTTTATCTAGTGTTGTTGAGGAGATGGTATTAGATGCACGTTTAATTTCAGAAGAATTTGATAATGAATATTTTGATTCAATTCTTGTTGATGCACCTTGTTCTGGAATTGGATTATTACGTCGTAAACCAGAAATTAAATATGAAAAAACATTAGCTGATTCAAATAATTTACAAAAAATTCAATTAGCTATTTTAGACAAAGTGGCACCAACTTTGAAAAAAGGTGGTCGCTTAACTTATAGTACATGTACTATTTTAGATATTGAAAATAAGGATGTTGTTAACCAGTTTGTTGAAACTCATCCTGAATTTAAAGTGATTGAAACGCCAACTGCTTTGGCATTAAAAGAAAATAGAGACGATAAAGAATTAACTATTTATCCGGATGATTATCATTCAGATGGATTTTTCATTACATGTTTAGAAAAACAACTTTAGACTCGAGGTGTAAGAATGAAAGTTGCCTATCAAACAGATGTAGGTAGTGTCAGAGAAAATAATGAAGATTACGTCGGTGTCTTTCACAATAAAAGTGGTATTTCTTTTGTGATGGTTGCAGATGGTATCGGTGGTCATTTGGGCGGAGATGTTGCTTCAGAAATGGCCGTTTCACACATGGGATTTCGATTTGAAGGAACTAATTTTAGCCAGCCCAGTGATGCAATTAAATGGATAACCAAAGAAGTAGAGATGGAAAATAAACAAATTATTGAAAAGTCTAATCAATATGAAGATCTTTCAGGTATGGGCACAACAATGGTATGTGCCATATTCTTTGAAGAAAAATATATTGTTGCCAATATTGGTGATAGCCGAGGATACTTATTACGTGACAAAGAACTTTATCAATTAACTGAAGATCATTCAGTAGTGAATGAATTAATTAAGCGTGGCGAACTAACCGTAGAAGATGCTAAAAATTATCCGCAAAAGAATATGATTACAAGAAGTTTAGGTATCTCGTCAGATGCTGATGCTGATATTGCGGTTAATGATTCTGAGTCGGGTGATTTATTATTATTATGCACAGATGGCTTAACTAATATGGTCTCTGATGATGAAATCAAGACGGTCTTAAAAAATACTACAACTGTTGAAGAAAAAGGCTCGGAATTAATTAGATTGGCCAATAAGGCAGGCGGATTAGATAACATTACCGCACTCCTGGTTAGCAATGATCGGGGGATAGTGTAATGAAACCTGATACAATTTTTAATGAACGTTATAAAATAATAAATTCATTAGGCGAAGGTGGCATGGCAAATGTCTATCTTGCGACTGATTTAATTTTGGATCGACCAGTAGCTGTTAAAGTATTGCGAGTCGATTTAAGGGATGATCAAGATACTGTTAGACGTTTTAAACGTGAGGCATTGGCAACAACTGAATTGGTTCATCCAAATATTGTGAATGTTTATGATGTCGGTGAAGTAGACGGACTGCAATTTATGGTCATGGAATATGTGCCGGGACATGATTTAAAAACATATATAGCAAAAAGGTTCCCAATTCCATATCAAGTTGTGATTGATATTATGACTCAAATTTTATCAGCTGTAGAAGTAGCACATGATCACAGTATTATTCATCGTGATTTAAAACCACAAAATATTTTAATAGATGCAGATGGTAATGCTAAAATTACAGATTTTGGTATTGCTGTGGCATTGGCTGATCATTCGTTAACACAAACTAATACTTTATTGGGTTCTGTTCATTATCTTTCGCCAGAACAGGCTAGAGGTAGCATGGCAACAAAACAATCTGATATCTATTCGCTTGGTATTATTTTGTATGAAATGTTAACTGGGCGAGTTCCTTTTGAAGGTGAAACAGCTGTTTCAATTGCCCTAAAACATTTTCAAAGTGATGTGCCATCTGTTCGGGAATTTGATCCTAATATTCCGCAGTCTCTTGAAAATGTTGTTTTACAAGCAACAAGTAAAGTACCGCGAGATAGGTTCCAATCTGCTGGAGAAATGTCAATTGCTTTGCGAGAATCTTTGGCTAAAAAAAATGTGGCAAAGTGGCAGCCTGAAGAGGTTATCAGTGGTGAAACTAAAGTATTGCCGGTATTTGATAAGCAGACTGTAGAAACACTTAGTCCGAATCAGGAACCAGATGTAAAAAAAGATACGAAAAAGAAAATGAGTCGTCGTAAAAAATGGACTATCGGCGCAATCATTTTTGCTTTTGTCGCTCTTATTCTGGGTGGTGCGATTCTTGCAATGAGTTCACCAAAAGAAGTTAAGGTCCCTGATTTAAGCGGAATGACAGTTAGTGAAGCAAAATCAAATTTAGCAGACAAAAATTTGAAACTTGGTAAAATTACTCGAACAAATAGTGAAACCGTTGATAGTGGTAATATCATTAATTCAACACCTAAGAAGAATGAAATAATTCGAGAAAAAAATCAGGTTGATGTAATGGTATCAAAGGGAAAAGCTAAGATAACAATCGAGAATTACGTTGGTAGTAATTATGAGGATGTTAAAACAACGTTAGAAAATGATGGCTTTAAAGTTGAAAAAGAAACGGAAGAGTCAGAATCTGTGACTGAAAATGAAATTATGGCGCAAGATGTCACAGCGGGTGATAAGGTAGTTCCGAGTGATACAGTGATTACATTGACAGTTAGTTCAGGTCCTAAAGTGTATACACTTAGAGATTTAACAGGATATACAAGAAAAAGTGTTCAGGATTATACAAGCGAATTAGGTGGTAATCTGACAATTAGCGAGGCCTACTCAGATTCAGTTGACAAAGGTCAAGTTATTAAACAATCACCAGCAGAAGGAAGCTCTTTTTCTAAAGGTGATCGATTATCAGTTGTTATTTCTAAAGGAAAAAAAGTCACAACTGATGAATTTACCAGGACTATATCTGTTCCATTCAAATCAATTGTGTCAGAAAGTTCAAGTTCAGTTGATGAAGAAAAAGATACGGATGAGGACAAAGACTCGTCGTCAGATGATAGTTCCAGCTCTAGTTCAAGTTCTTCAGAATCAAAAGCAGATGAAAATGCTATTGAAATTTATATTGAAGACAAAACACATAACATTGATGATATTTATGAACGGAAAACAATTACAAAAGATACTGATTTTAAATTATCATTTGTTTTAGATTCTGGAAAAGCAGGAAAATATAAAATTTTGCGTGATGGTGAAGTAATTGCGGAAAATGATAATGTAACTAAAAATTAAATAAAAGATGTGGTAAAATTAGATTAGAGGGTAAACTTCTAATCTATTTTTTAATTAATCATATAAAACGGTTACATGAGTCCAGTTAAAGGAGGTTAATTTATTGGTAACAGGTCAGATTAGACAATCATTAAGTGGCTTTTACGACGTTGATGTCGAAGGCGAAACTTATCGAACAAGGGCTCGAGGTAATTTTAGAAATTCTAACCAGGCACCACTAGTTGGCGATTGGGTTGACTTCAAAGCTGAAAATAAAAAAGAAGGCTATATTCTTAATATTCATGATCGAGAAAACAGCTTAATTCGACCACCAGTAGCTAATATTGATGAAGCAATTGTTGTAACGTCATGTGTTGAACCAGCATTTTCAAGCAATCTATTAGATAGACAATTAATTATGCTAGAATCGCATCATGTTAAGCCAGTCTTATACTTTTCAAAGGGCGATTTAATTCCTGAAGAGAAAGTAGTTGAAATAAGCAGTATTATTGAAGCTTATAGTCAAATCTATCCAACATTTTTTCCATTTGGTAAAAATGAAGATGTTGTGGTTAAAGAATTACAAGATACCTTTCCGGGTAAAATTGCAGTCGTAATGGGTCAGACTGGTGCAGGAAAATCAACATTACTAAATAAAATTATGCCAGAGTTGGAGTTGCAGACGGCTGAGATATCAAAAGCCTTACATCGTGGTAAACATACTACTCGTAAGGTAACATTAATGCCTATTGCAGGTGGGCTAATTGCTGATACACCTGGATTTTCTTCTTTTGATTTATTTGATATGTCAAAAGAAGAGTTACCAAAGTTATTTCCAGAATTAAATGAACTATCTGTTGGCTGTAAATTTAGAGGTTGTTTGCATATTAAGGAGCCTAAATGTGCAGTTAAAGCAGCACTTGAACAAGGTAATTTATTACAGAGTCGGTACAAAAATTATTTACAATTTAATCAATTAATTGTTGATCAAAAACCAAACTATAAGAAATGAGATGACCAAAATGAAATTATCACCTTCTATTTTAAGCGCTAATTTTGCAAACTTGGAAAAGGATATTAAAGTTGTTGATCAAGCTGGTGCAGAATATTTACATATTGATATTATGGATGGCCATTTTGTGCCTAATTTAACTTTTGGTGCAAACGTCGTTGAAGCAATTAGACCATTAACAAAAATGGTTTTGGATTGTCATTTGATGGTAGAAAATCCAGAATCTTATATTGAAGAATTTGCTGCGGCAGGTGCTGATATTATTGGGGTTCATGTTGAATCAACTCCCCATATTTTTGGTGTTATTCAACATATTAAAAAATTAGGTGTGAAAGCTGAAGTGGTTATTAACCCAGGAACATCCCTAGAGACAATTAAACAAATTTTGCCACTTGTTGATCAAGTATTAGTGATGACTGTTAACCCTGGATTTGGGGGACAATCATTTATTCCAGAAATGAAACGTAAAATTGACCAATTAGACCGTATCAAACAAGTTCAAAATTATGATTTTGATATTGAAGTTGATGGTGGTGTTAATGATCAAACGATTAAGGAATGTCTTGATAGTGGTGCAACAGTCGCAGTAGCTGGTTCATACATCTACAATAGTGATAATCCAACTGAACAAATTAATAAGTTAAGAGAAGCAACCAAATGAAACTCAATATCTTAGTCGGTGGACCTAAGGAACAGTGGCCTAAGGAATTAGTGGATGGTAACGTTCGTGGACCGTGGATTGGTGTTGACAGAGGTGCATTGCGATTAATAAAACTAGGTATTACACCTGAGCTATCGATTGGTGATTTCGATTCAATGACTGAAAGTGAATTTAATTTAGTATCTAATCATAGTAAAAAAATTAAAATAGCTAATCCTGAAAAAGATGATACAGATACTGAATTTGCTTTGAGAGAAGCCATATCTGAATTTGAGTTTGATTCAGTGACGATTTATGGCGCTACAGGTGGTCGAATTGATCATTTATTGGCTAATTTGTTTTTTATTTTTAGAGAGCCATTTAATACAATGTTTGAAAAAATTTGTTTAGTTGATAAACAAAATTCAATTCGATTCTTTAAATCTGGTAAGTATCAGTTAATAAAAGAAGATGATAAAAAATATCTTGCATTTATTCCACTGTCACCAGTTAAAAAATTGAGTTTAATAGATGAGAAGTATACATTGAATCAAATTAATTTTGTGAACCCGATTTCATTAGCAAGTAATGAATTTATGGGGGATACAGGTGAGTTTAGTTTTGAATCTGGTATTATTATTGTGATTCAAAGTCGTGATGACGAAAAATAGAGCAAAAAAAAAGACTTAGCATAAATGCTGAGTCTTTTTAAATTGAATTAAACACGGGTAACTTTACCTGACTTTAAAGCGCGAGCAGATACATAAACTCTTTTAGGTTTACCATCAACTAAGATGCGAACTTTTTGTAAATTAGGTTTCCAGCTACGGTTTGTTTGGTTCAATGCATGAGAACGTTTCTTACCGAAAGTAGTCTTACGTCCTGTAATAAAATCTTTTGCCATATTCATATCCTCCTCTGCAATTCACTTAAAAAGCAAAGCTATGCTTACTTACCTAAACAAAAATATCATATTTAGCCATATAATGCAATACTTTTCTTTCAAGTAAATTTGCTTGACAGCTTGAAATTCCCGAAGGTAGGGGAATAGAATTTTCTTAGATGCTATTTTTCTTTTATTCTACCATATCCTATGATAAAATACTCTTATTGATTGTGTGAAAATATAAGGAGGCTATTCTTATGGCTGTTAAGATCAAAACGCAATTCGGTACGATTGATATTGATAATGAAGTTATTGCGACAGTTGTCGGCGGTGCCGCAACTGAAATTTTTGGGATTGTCGGAATGGCAAGTAAAAACCAAATTCGTGACAATGTGAATGAAATTTTAAGAAGAGATAATTATTCTAGAGGTGTTGTTGTTCGCCAGGAAGATAATGGTGTTGCTATTGATGTCTACATTATTGTTGGCTATGGCACAAAAATATCTGAAGTTTGTCGTAATGTTCAAGAAAAAGTGAAGTATAATTTAGAAACAATGCTAGGTGTATCTGCTAATTCAGTTAACGTGTTAGTACAAGGCGTTCGCGTACTAGGCGATTAGTAACTAGCTATTTTAGTAGTGACCAAGGAGGAAAAAGAAGTGACTGTTACGAAAATTACGGACCAAGAATTTAGAAAAATGGTCCAAATTAGCTCACAACGATTGGCTAAAAATGCCGAATTTATTAATTCATTGAATGTATTTCCAGTGCCAGATGGTGATACAGGTACAAATATGAACCTTTCGTTCGCAAGTGGGGCAAAGTATGTTCAAGATTCACCTTCTGAACATGTTGGTGAACTATCTTCGATTTTAGCTAAAGGTTTACTGATGGGTGCTCGAGGCAACTCAGGCGTTATTTTATCACAAATTTTTAGAGGCTTTTATAAACGGATCCAAGCTAAAGAGGTTTTAACTGCTACTGATTTGTCAGATGCTTTGACAGGTGGCGTAGAAGTCGCGTATAAAGCCGTTATGAAACCAACTGAAGGAACTATTTTAACAGTTGCAAGAGAAGCCGCTAAGGCTGCAAATAAAGCTGCCTCTGAGAGCGATGATGTTATCGTCGTTATGGAAGCAACTTATGTAGCTGCTAAAAAAGCATTAGCAACAACACCGGATTTATTACCTGTTTTAAAAGAGGTTGGTGTTGTTGATTCAGGTGGTCAAGGATTAACATTTGTTTATGAAGGTTTCTTTGATGCCTTAACTGGTAAGGAAACAATTAGTGAAGAATACAAACCAAATGAAAAAGAAATGGATGAAATGGTTAATGCCAGTCACCATCAGAGTGTTCAAAGTAAATTAAGTACTGAAGATATTAAATTTGGTTATTGTACAGAAATCATGCTTAAATTGGGTGCTGGTCGTTTAGTTGATCGTAAATTTGATTATGATGAATTTAGAAATCATTTAAGTGAAATTGGTGATTCTCTTCTTGTTGTGGCCGATGATGAAGTTGTTAAAGTTCACGTACATACAGAAAATCCTGGTGAAGTGATGACTTATGGTCAACATTATGGTTCATTAATCAAAGTTAAGGTTGATAATATGCGTCAACAACATGAGACAATTTTGGAAAATGATGAAGAAGAGACTGAAGAAACAAGTGAAACTGCAGTACCTAGCGAAATTGCAGTTATTTCAATTTCATCTGGTTCTGGTGTTGCGACACTTTTCAAAAGTTTAGGCGTTTCTTATATTTTAAGTGGTGGTCAAACAATGAATCCAAGTACGGAAGATATTGTTAAGGCAATTGAAGCAACTAAAGCTAAAAATGTGATTATTTTACCTAATAATAAAAATATTTTCTTAGCTGCTGAACAAGCTGTTGAAGTTTCAACAGTTCCAACAGTTGTTGTACCAAGTCGTACAATCGCTCAAGGAATGACAGCAATGCTTGGTTTTAATATTGATAGTACATTAGAAGAAAACAAAGATGCTATGATTGAAAACTTGGATACAGTAACTTCTGGTCAAGTAACAATTGCAGTTAGAGATACAACAATTGAAGGTATTGAGATTAAAAAAGATAATTATATGGGTATTATTGATGGTAGCATCAAAGTAACCGATAATGATCGTAAAAAAGTTGCAATTGAAATGACTAAAGAAATGTTGGATGAAGACAGCGAAATTATCACAATTATTGTGGGTGAAGACGGTTCTGAGGACGAAGCTAAAGAAATCGAAGAAGCCATTTATGAAATTGATGAAGATTTAGAAGTCGAAATTCACGAAGGAGACCAACCGGTCTATCCATACCTAATTTCAGTTGAATAAATAGTAAAAAGTAAAGGTGGGATGAGACTATGTTCTCTCCTGCTTTTTATATTCCGTAGAAAGTGAGGTATCATAATGTCATCATTGAATGATTCAGTTAGTGTTTTAACTGGTGTTGGGCCTAAAAAATTGACTGCACTTAATCAATTAGGAATTAATACAATCATAGATTTATTAACATTTTATCCGTATCGTTATGACGATTTAAAAGCAAAAAAATTATCTGAAATTACTGATCAAGAAAAAGTAACTCTAAAAGGAATTGTCTCTTCTGAACCAGTTTTAATTCGGTTTGGTCAGAAAAGAAATCTGTTAAACGTTAGATTACTAATTGATAGTGATAATATAACCGTTAGTTTTTTTAATCAGCCTTTTTTGCAAAAACAATTTGAGATTGGTAAAGAAGTAGCTGTGTATGGTAAATGGGATGATAAAAGAAAAAGTTTATCTGGGATGAAGTTATTGACGAAGCAAAATGATGATAGGTTATCAGCGATATATCGTTCTTCCAAAGATATTCATCAATCGGCAATTCGACAGTTAATTACACAAGCATTTGAGCAATATGCGAATCAAATTGATTCAATATTACCAAATGACCTGATTAAAAAGTATCGTTTAATTGATTGTAAGACGATGTTACATGATATTCACTTTCCACAGGATGAAAAAGATTTTCATGATGCCAAACGGACGGCTATTTTTGAAGAGTTCTTTTTATTTCAATTGAAATTACAGTATATTAAAAGAAATGATACTAAAAATGATGGTATTAAAATTAACTATCAAAATAATGAATTGAAAAAATTCATTCAGACGTTACCATTTGAATTAACGGCAGCTCAAAAAAGAGTCGTTAATGAAATTTGTTCAGACATGAAACAACCAATCCATATGAATCGATTACTTCAAGGTGATGTTGGATCAGGTAAAACAATTGTTGCAGCAATTGTGATGTACGCGGCTATTACGGCGGGCTATCAAGCCGTTTTAATGGCGCCAACAGAAATATTAGCTGAACAACATGCCAATAACATGGCTACCTTATTCGCAGATTTCCCAGTTAATGTTGCACTTTTAACTGGGTCAATGAAAGTTAAAGCTAGACGTGAACTATTAGCACATCTTGAATCAGGTGAGGTTAATTTAATTATTGGAACACATGCGATTATTCAACCTGATGTGTCATTCAGTCGCGTTGGATTAGTTATTACTGATGAGCAACACCGATTTGGTGTGAATCAACGTCGCATTTTAAGAGAGAAGGGGGCTGAACCGGACGTTTTAGCAATGACGGCCACGCCAATCCCTAGGACGCTAGCAATCACTGCTTATGGCGAAATGGATGTTTCTACGATTAATGAACTACCTGCAGGACGCCAACCTATTTCGACATCTTGGTTAAAGAGTTCTCAAGTAGGTAAAGGAATCGATCTCATTAAAGAACAGTTGATTCAAGGCTCACAAGCTTATATTATTACACCACTAATTGATGAATCTGAAACACTAGATTTAAAAAATGCATTAGCTTTATACGAAAATATGAAAGAAATATTTGAGCCAAAATATAAAGTTGGATTACTGCATGGCAAAATGAAGAATGATGAAAAGGATCAGATTATGGCCGATTTTAAGGCCAATAAATATCAAATATTGGTTTCAACAACGGTTATCGAAGTCGGCGTTGATGTACCTAATGCTACTGTGATGATGATTCATAATGCTGAACGGTTTGGGTTAGCGCAATTACATCAATTACGAGGTCGGGTTGGCCGTGGTAAGAAAGCATCTTATTGTATTTTAATTGCTGATCCTAAAAATGATTTTGGAAGACAGCGCATGCAAATTATGACAGAGACAACAGACGGTTTCGTCATTTCGCAAAAAGATTTAGAGTTGCGAGGTGCTGGCGATGTATTAGGCCGTAAGCAATCTGGAATACCTGATTTTAAAATCGGTGATCCCATAGGTGATATCAATGCATTACAAGTGGCCCAACAAGAAGCGCACGAAATAGTTTTTAGAGATGACTTTGAAAGTAATCCTGAATTTAAACCACTAAACGATTATTTAAAAAACCATCAAAATACAGATTTAAAATTCGATTAAATAAGTTAGGAGAATATAATTATGAAGTTAGCAGTTGATGCAATGGGCGGCGATTTTGCACCGCAATCAATCGTCGAGGGCGTTGAACGTGCTAGAGACGAAGATAGCACCATTCAATTTACGTTGTACGGAGATGAAAAAAGAATTCGTGAATTCTTAAAAGATGATAAAAATATCACAATTGTTCACACGGATGAGGAAATTGATGGGAATGATGAACCAGTTAAGGCAATTCGTTCAAAGAAAAAAGCATCAATGGTCTTAGCAGCTCAATCTGTTAAAGATGGTGAGAATGATGCCGTATTTTCATGCGGTAATACAGGGGCACTACTTGCTGCTGGTTTGTTTATAATTGGCCGTATTAAGGGTATTCCACGACCTGGTTTATTAGCAACATTGCCAGTTATTTCTAGTGATAATACTGTAAATTTATTAGATGCTGGAGCCAATGCGGATAGTAAACCTGAACACTTGCATCAATATGCTGTCTTAGGTAACTATTACGCTAAAAATGTTCGCCATATTAGTAATCCTAAAATTGGTTTATTAAATAATGGGACAGAACCACATAAAGGCAACAAAGTGACGCAAGAAGCGTACCAATTATTACAAAACGATACCGAATTAAATTTTGTGGGTAATATTGAATCTAATGATTTGCTTTCTGGTAAAGCTGATATTGTTGTTTCTGACGGATTTACAGGTAATGCTGTTTTAAAATCCGTTGAAGGGACAGCTTTAGGAATGTTTTCATTACTCAGAAGTGCCATTATGAGTGGTGGCTTGCGTGCTAAAATTGGTGCACTTTTACTGAAACCAAGTTTAAAACAATTGAAGAATAAAATGGATTCACCTAAGTATGGCGGTGCGGTTTTACTAGGTATTAAAGCACCAGTTGTAAAATCACATGGATCAAGTAAGGCTGAAGTTGTTTATTACACAATTAACCAAATCAATGATATGGTTAATACAGATGTAGTACCTAATATTGTTAACTATTTTGAAAAGGAAACTAGTGAAAATAAAATTAACTAGACATTTCTCTGAAAAATGGTTAAAATTACGTCATGATTCAAAAGGAGGCTATTGGAATGACAGAAGAAGAAATTTTTGGAAAAATTGTTAAAATTATAGACGAACATTTTGATTTGCCAGTAGAAAAAATTACGAATGACTTAGATTTTAAAAAGGATTTAGATGCAGATTCAATTGATGTTGTTGAGTTCGTTTTAGAACTTGAAGATACATTTGGTGCAGAAATTTCTGATGAAGATGCAGAAAGTTTAACAACTGTCGGAGACGTTGTCACTTTTATTAAAGCTAACCAAAAATAATAATTCAACACGTATATTAAATCGTTCATTAAAAGCGTTAGACAATGATATTTGTCAGCGCTTTTTTTGTATGGAGTACCTTTTAGTGATTAAAACAGGTATAATTGTAAGAGCAATAATGATAATAACGGAGGATAATAATGATTAAAGGTTTAAATGAAATGTTAGCAGAAGATTTTAATATTAAATTTGTGAATACGGATTTATTAGATGAAGCATTCACACAGGCATCATATGTAAATGAACATCCCAAAGAAAATTTAAAATTTTATGAACGAATTGAATTTTTAGGAGACGCTGTTTTACAATTAACAGTTTCAGAATATTTATATCAGCGGTATACAATGCTGCCACAAGGGAAATTAACGCGTCTAAGAGCTGCAATGGTATGTGAAGAGAGTTTCAGCGCATTTGCTAAAGAATGCCGATTTGATGAATTTATTCGTTTAGGTAAAGGTGAAGAAAAATCAAATGCACGTCAAAGACCTGCGTTATTATGTGATATTTTTGAATCTTTTGTAGGAGCGCTTTATCAAGATCAAGGTAAATTAGCTGTTGAAACATTTATCAGGAAAGTTATTTTTCCAAAATTAGACTTAGGCTGGTTTGACCATGTTATGGATTATAAAACGTCGCTACAAGAGTTTTTACAAAAAGATGGTGATGTTGTCATTACCTATGATGTTGTTGATGACCTTGGTCCAGAGCATGACAGACAATATGTTATGTCTGTCAGTGCTGATGGCAAAATCATTGGACAAGGGGCAGGACATTCTAAAAAAGTTGCAGAACAACAAGCAGCAAGTAATGCATTAGGATTACTCAGAAAGTAAAAATGTTCAGGGGGTTAGTGACGGATGAAATTAGAGTCTTTAGTCATTAATGGTTTTAAATCATTTGCAGACAAAACAACAATTGAATTTAAAGACGGGATGACTGGTATTGTCGGTCCTAACGGTAGCGGTAAAAGTAATATTATTGAAGCAATTCGCTGGGTACTTGGTGAACAATCAGCCAAAAATTTACGTGGAAATAAAATGCCTGACGTTATATTTGCTGGTTCAGGGAACAGATCAGCAGTTAATCGTGCTGAAGTTAGTATTATTTTTGATAATTCTGATTTTTATATTCAAGATAATCCTGAAAAAATAACCGTTACAAGACGATTATTTAGAGATGGTGTCAGCGAGTTTTTAATTAATCAAAAGCAGTGTCGTCTTAAAGATATAACCAATCTATTCATGGATACTGGTCTTGGAAAAGAGTCATTTTCAATCATTTCTCAGGGTAGAGTTGCTGAAATTTTTAATAGTAAGCCCGAAGACAGACGTTCGATTATTGAAGAAGTTGCTGGTGTTTTAAAATATAAACAAGAAAAAAATATTGCCACTCGCCAATTAGAAGAAACAAAAGGTCATCTTAACCGGGTTTCTGATATTATTTTTGAACTTAAAGGACAAGTTGAACCTTTACGTGAGCAAAGTAGTTTGGCAAAGGATTATTTATCTCAAAAAAAGCAATTTGATGAGTTAGAACTTAGTCGGTTGGTTAAAGAAATTAAAAGGCAATCGCAACTAAAAAGGGATGTCACACATTCGTTAGATAAGTTACTTGAAATGGATAGTGATTATAAGACTAAGGTCACTGTAAAAGAACATGAAATTGCAGGTTATCGCTCAGAACTAGAGAATATTGAAAAAATGATTGATCATACACAAAACAAACTATTAGATTTAACAATTAATAAAGAACGGTTGATGGGTCAAAGTAATATATCAACTCAAAAAAAAGATTTTGAAAAGCAAAAAATAACAGAATTAAAAAAAGAACAAGAATCGGTGAATGAACAAATTATTTTGAAACAAGAGTCATTAGCTAATTTAGATAAGCGGTCATTAGCTTTACAGAAAAATATTACTGATGAGAACATGTTTATTGAAGCGATTGATAAAACGTTAGAAACAGCGGATATTTCTGGACAAGATCGTTCAAAAGAATTAAGGCGCGTTGTTAATGATACTATTCAACAACGTACACGATTACAAAGTGAGAATGAGTTTTTACAAAAAACATTAAATTTTGATTCACAGGCTAAGGTTAATGATGACTTATTAGCTACTGAACAAGAGTATTTAACACAAGCAAAAAACGATTTTAAAACTAAAAAAACTGAATTTAATTTGATTGATAATAAATTAATTAATGAAGAAAAAGAATTAGCTAAATTAAAGATTGCCTTGAAAAAAAATAACGATTCTTACGAGGCACAGCAACGTAGATGGTTTGAAGCATCAAACGTTTTAGTACAGGCGAAAAATAAAAAGGATAATCTACTTTTGACGCAAAATAGTTATAACGGCTATTATCAAGGCGTTAAAGCAATTTTAAAAGAAAAAAATAAGTTTCCTGGTTTATATGGTTCAGTGGCAGAATTAATTACGGTCCCAAAGGAAATTAATCAAGCAATAGAGACAGCATTGGGTGCGCAATTACAACAGGTAGTTGTGCAAGAAGAGTCTGTTGCAAAGAATGCAATTAAATTTTTAACGGATAATAAATTTGGTCGGGCAACATTTTTGCCTATTTCAGCTATTAAGGGACGTTCTATCGGTGATGCACAACGTTTCGTCTTAAAGTATGAAGGAGTCATCGGTATTGCGTCAGAGTTAATTAAAGTTGAACCTCAATTTATTGAAATTAGTCAGTATTTGCTAGGGACAACAATTATCGTTGAAGATATGGATACGGCAATTAAAGTTAGTCGTGATTTGAATCATCGAGTTAAAGTTGTCACACGGACTGGAGAAGTAATAAATGCAGGTGGTGCAATAACTGGTGGTAAACAGCAACATACCAGTGGATTGTTAAATCAGAAGCAAACTATTCTACAATTAGATGAAAGTATCCAAAAAATGCAACAAGAATTAGAGGCTCGTGAAGTTCGTGGCAATGAAGCTAGAGTGACTGTTGAAAAGCAAAAAGAAATGATCGAGTCGCTTGAATTGATTGTTGTTGATTTAAAAAGTCAATATCAAACAACACAATCTAAATTAACAACTAGTCGGTTAATTTTAGAACAGCAAGAACTTAAAACGACTGAAAAATATGATGAATTTGAAAAAAATCAAACTGATAAAATTAATAACCAAATAAAATTTAAAGACAATGAACAAAAAATTATTGAATTAGCACGACAAATACAAGTAGCAAATAATGATATTTCTGATATTGACTTACAATTAAAAAATAGTAATCAATTTGAACAGCAGCAACAAGTTAAGAAACAAAACCATCGTGAAAGTTTATTAGTATTCCAAGAACAATTAAAACAGCAACACGCTAATGTTATGCTGCTGAATAACGATATTCAGGAATTAGTTGATAAAGCTACATTGATAAATCAACAACATCAAGACTTACTCAGAAATACCGAAAATAGTCAGGTGAAAGAAAAAGATATCCAAAAAGAATTACAAGAATTTCAAAGGCAAGCAGAAGAAGCCGATTTAAAGTTAGCTGATTTTAAAAAGAACAGAACTAATATTAATCAAACTTTAACTGAAGAAAATAGCCATTTATCTCGTTTATCTGAGTTGCAGAGAAATATTATTGCAGATAAAATCAAAGCTGAAAATCAACAACAACAACTTAATGAGTCGCTTGATGAGTTTCTAGCTAAGCTAGCTAGTGATTTTCAACAGACTTTTGAAGAGGCTGAAAAATTAGAAAGTCAGCAACCTCTTGAACAAATTTTGGCGCAACAAAAATTATTGAGAAAAGGGCTAAAAGAAATTGGTGAGGTTAATGTGGCCTCGATTGATGAATTTGAAAGAGTTAATGAACGTTACTCATTCTTATTAGACCAACAAAATGATTTATTAGAAGCCGATGAACAATTAAAGAAAACTATGATGGATATGGATACTGAAGTTGAAAAAAGATTTAAAGCTAGTTTTATTGATATCTCTAAGAAATTTGAGGAGATATTCCCTGTTATGTTTGGTGGTGGTAAAGCTAGATTAGAATTAACTGATCCAGAAAATCTTTTAACAACTGGAATTGATATTCTAGCGCAGCCGCCTGGTAAAAAAGTTCAAAGTTTGAGTTTACTTTCTGGCGGAGAACAAGCTTTGACCGCAATTACGCTACTATTTGCTATTTTAAGAGTAAAACCAGTTCCTTTTTGTATCTTGGATGAAGCAGAAGCTGCGCTTGACGATGCAAATGTAGCTCGATTTGCTAGTTATCTAAAATCATTTCATCAAGAAACGCAATTTATTGTGATAACGCATCGAAATGGAACAATGGTTGAAGCTAATATTTTGTATGGTGTTACAATGCAAGAGTCTGGTATCTCTAAAATGGTTTCGGTATCATTAGACAAAACGGTTTGATATACTAATAAAAGATTAGGAGGCGCTACAGATGGGAATATTTAGTAGAATTAAGCAAGCTTTTACAGGTGAAGAACCAGAATCATCTGAACAAGAAAAATATGATAAAGGCCTTGAAAAATCAAGAAAAACCTTTGGACAACGCTTAAACTCACTGTTTGCTAATTTTAGAACAGTCGATGAAGATTTTTTTGAAGAGTTAGAAGAAACTTTAATTGAAGCTGATGTTGGATTTGAAACGGCTATGAAAATTAGCCGTGAGTTACAAGAAGAAGTTAAATTAAGAAATGTAAGCAATCCAGATGCTGTTTCTGCAGCAATTATTGAAAAATTGGTAGATTTGTATGAATCAGAGGGTAAAGACGAAGATAATTCTATTGCGCAAGCTGAATCAGGTCCAACTGTTATTTTATTTGTTGGTGTTAATGGCGTTGGTAAAACAACAACTATTGGGAAACTAGCACACCGTTATCATGAAGAAGGCAAAAAAGTACTCTTAGCTGCTGGAGATACATTTAGAGCGGGTGCAATAGAACAACTTGCTGAATGGAGCCGTCGTGTTGATGTCGATATCGTTCGTGGACCAGAAAAAAGTGATCCAGCCTCTGTTATTTTTGACGCGGTAAAACGTGCCAAAGAAGAAGATTACGATATTTTACTAGTTGATACAGCTGGTCGTTTGCAGAATAAAGTTAACTTGATGAATGAATTAGATAAAATTAAACGAATCATTTCTCGAGAAATTCCAGATGCACCTCATGAAGTTTTACTTGTTTTGGATGCAACAATGGGTCAAAATGCTTTAATCCAAGCTAAACAATTTAAAGAAACAACTGATGTGAGTGGTATTGTATTAACTAAGCTAGATGGAACTGCTCGTGGTGGTATCGTGTTAGCCATTCGTAATGAAATGCATTTACCAGTAAAACTTGCTGGATTAGGTGAGCAAATGGATGACTTACGTGATTTTAATGCAGAAGATTTCATTTATGGTTTGTTTAAAGGACTTATTCAAGAACAACCTGAATCAACAGAAGAATAATCTTAGAAGTCAGATTAAACTAATCGGACTTCTTTTTGCTATTGACGTTTAGGGCTAAAATCGGTACCCTTCTAAGTAGGACTGAATGAAACAAAAACGAAGGAGTTTTTTTAGTGGCGATTGATAAAACAAATCGAGTAAATGCATTGTTTGAATTTTATGAGTCATTATTAACTAAAAAACAGGCTGAATATATGGCCATGTACTATGGTGATGATTTTTCACTTGGTGAGATTGCGGACAATTTTGATGTTAGTCGGCAAGCCGTTTATGATAATATCAAACGAACAGAAAAAATTTTAGAAGATTATGAAGATAAGTTGAATTTGTATCATAATTTTATTCAACGTAATGAAAAATTAGACCAAATTAAGCAATACACAGATAGTACTTATAAAGAGGATCAAAAATTAACCGATCTAATTAATCAATTAGAAGAATTAGACGAAGAGTAAGGGTAGGTAGTTAAAAATGGCATTTGAAGGATTAACAGAAAGATTACAAAATGCGATGACGAAACTCCGTCGCAAAGGTAAAATATCTGAAACTGATTTAAAAGAGGTTATGCGTGAAATTCGCTTAGCCTTACTTGAAGCCGATGTTAACTTTACAGTGGTTAAAGAGTTCGTTAAGGTTGTTCGTGAACGTGCAATTGGTGCGGAAGTACTTGAGAGTTTAACGTCATCACAACAAATCGTCAAAATTGTAAATGAAGAATTAACTAAAGTCATGGGTGAAACAGCTGTTCCATTGAACAAGTCATCTAAAATACCAACAATTATTATGATGGTTGGTTTACAAGGGGCTGGTAAAACAACCACAGCTGGTAAACTTGCTTTAACATTAAAAAAAGAAGAAAATGCGAGACCTTTAATGATAGCAGCCGATATTTATCGTCCAGCTGCTATCGACCAATTACAAGTTTTAGGTCGAGATTTGGAAATACCTGTTTTTGAATTGGGTACAAAAGTAAACCCTGTTGAAATTGTTCGACAAGGTTTAGCACAAGCTGCAGAAAATAAAAATGATTACATTATTATTGATACAGCTGGTCGTTTACAAATTGATGAAACGCTAATGGACGAATTAGCTCAAATTAAGGCCTTAGCGAACCCAAATGAAATTCTTTTGACTGTTGATTCAATGACTGGACAAAGTGCGGTAGATGTTGCTAAAGGCTTTAATGAACAATTAGATGTTACTGGTGTCGTCTTAACTAAATTAGATGGTGACACTCGTGGTGGTGCTGCGTTATCAATTCGTTCAGTGACGGGTAAACCAATTAAATTTATCGGACAAGGTGAAAAATTAACTGATTTGGACGTATTCTATCCAGATCGTATGGCATCAAGAATTTTAGGCATGGGTGATATGCTCACGCTGATTGAAAAAGCACAACAAGATTTTGATGAAAATGAATCAGCTAAAATGGCTGAAAAATTTCAAGAAAATACATTTGATTTTAATGATTTTTTAAGTCAAATGGATCAATTACAAAAAATGGGTCCTATGGAAGATATTATGAAGATGATTCCAGGGATGGCTAATAATCCAGCTATGAAGAATGTTAAAATGGATCCCAAGGATATTGACCATATGCGTGCGACAGTATACTCAATGACACCTAAAGAACGCGAAAATCCAGACATCTTGAACCCCAGTCGTCGACGACGTATTGCTGCTGGTGCAGGTCGTCCAATTGTTGAAGTTAACCGAATGATTAAGCAATTTGGCGAAATGAAGAAAATGATGAAGAAAATGAATAGCGGTAATTTTGAAGGTATGGAAGGGATGCTTGGCAAGGGCGTAACAGGTCGCTTAGCTAAGATGTCTATGAATTCTATGGTTCGTAAGAACAAGAAAAACAAGAAAAAACGTATGAAGAAAAATAAAAACTCTAGAAAATAATCATTAAATAACCAATACTGGTATGGCTTAAGGGACATTTTGATAATTTATTTTAACTGTCAAGAAAAAAACCTTTACAAGCTGATAAATAACTGGTATATTAATTATTGTTGAAGTAGATATCAGGAGGTGTATATTAATGTCAGTAAAAATTCGTTTAAAACGTATGGGTTCTAAAAAGAGACCGTTCTACCGTGTCGTTGTAGCTGATTCACGTTCACCACGTGATGGCCGTTTCATCGAAAACGTTGGTACTTACAACCCATTAACAGAACCACAAACAGTAACACTTGAAGAAGAAAGTATTTTAAACTGGTTGAACAATGGTGCACAACCATCAGATACTGTACGTAACATTCTTTCAAATGCAGGCATCATGAAGAAATTCCATGAAGCTAAATTCTCTAAAAAATAAGGACGATTAAATGACTGAAGCAGAAGTGACAAGTTTAATTTTAACAATTGTCAAACCGCTTGTTGAAAATCCTGATGATGTCCAAATAGGACAGAAACAAGATGATCATTATGTCTATTTTGAATTATCTGTGAATTCAGATGATATTGGCCGTATTATTGGGAAGCACGGACAAGTTGCGCAAGCTATTAGAACAATAATCTATGGTGTGCGTTTAACAAGTTCGAAACGAGTGCGTCTAAACATATTAGATTAAAATAGTAACTCTTGAATGAAGCAGCAATGTTTTGTTTGGGAGTTTTTATTTTACAATAAAAAGGAGTAAATATGGATTATTATCAAGTAGGAACAATCGTCAATACTCATGGAATCAAAGGAGAAGTTAGAGTTATGGCTACAACTGACTTCGTTTCTGAGCGTTTTAAAAAGGGAACCGTCTTGTATCTGTTTGATAAGAGCGGAAAACAAGTTATTTCGTTAACGGTTATGACCTATAGACATCATAAAAATTTTGAACTCGTGACGTTTGAAGGATTACAAGATATTAACCTGGTTGAGAAGTATAAAGGATTAGATCTTAAAGTCGCTGATAAAGGTCTTCGGGAATTAGAAGAAGGTAATTACTATTACCATCAAATTATCGGCTTAGATGTCCAAAATGAAAATGAAGAAAAAATTGGCTCTATTTATGAAATTTTAAGCCCAGGAGCTAATGACGTTTGGGTTGTTAAGCGTCAGGGACAGGGTGATTTATTGTTACCAGTTATTAAAGATGTTATAAAAACTGTCGATATTGATAACAATATTGTAACGGTTGAACTTTTAGAAGGATTGGACGACTAAATATGAAAATTGATGTTTTGAGTTTATTTCCAGAAATGTTTGATGGTCCCATGAAACAATCAATTGTTGGTAAGGCAATTGATAAGGACGTTCTTGATTTAAAAATTACTAATTTTAGAGATTTTACAACTGATAAACAAAATCATGTGGACGATTACCCATATGGTGGTGGTGCAGGTATGTTATTACAAGCACAGCCAGTTTTTGACACTTTAGAAGCTGTTCAAAAGGAATCTGACACAAAAGGTAAAGTTATCCTTTTAGATCCAGCAGGACGTAAATTTGACCAAAATGTGGCTGAAGAATTTGCGAAAGAAGAACATCTAACATTTATTTGTGGTCACTATGAAGGCTATGATGAACGTATCCGCGAACTTGTAACTGATGAGGTTTCACTTGGTGATTACATTTTAACGGGTGGGGAACTAGGAGCCATGGTCATGATTGATGCGACTGTTCGATTGTTACCTGAAGTTTTAGGCAATAAAGAATCTGCTCCCGGAGATTCATTTTCAAACGGCTTGTTAGAATATCCGCAATATACACGGCCAGCTGATTTTAGAGGGATGAAAGTTCCTGAAGTTCTAACAAATGGGAATCATAAATTAATCGATGAATGGCGTCAAAAAGAATCATTGAGACGAACATTTGAGAGAAGACCAGATTTGTTGAAAGATATTCAATTATCTAAACAACAAGTTGAATGGTTAGCTGACATAAAATCTGGAAAGTAAAGGAAATAACCTTTACGCCTATAAAGTAATATGATACAATTTTAAAAGTGGTTAAAAGCCACATAAAATTACGATATTCCGCTGGCATAGTGAATGTGAATGAATTTCTGTTGAAAAGGAGATCCAAATTATGAGTCCAATGATCGCAAAACTTACAGAAGCACAATTACGTACAGATATTCCTGAGTTCCGCCCAGGTGATACTGTTCGAGTTCACGCCCGTGTTGTTGAAGGCACACGTGAACGTATCCAACTTTTCGAAGGTGTCGTTTTAAAACGCCGTGGTAAAGGTATTAGTTCAAGTTACACTGTTCGTAAAATTAGTAACGGTGTCGGTGTTGAACGTACTTTCCCATTGCATTCACCTCGTGTTGCTAAAATTGAAGTTATCCGTCATGGTCGTGTTCGTCGTGCTAAATTGTACTACTTACGTGCCCTTAATGGTAAAGCTGCTCGTATTAAAGAAGCTCGCCGTTAGATTGACGTTGAAAAGCCTTGGTAATCAAGGCTTTTTTATTTGTCTAAAAATTTGGTAGACCTATATAATTGAACCTTGCTTCAAAAAGTCGCATTAAAGTCGCTAAAAGGGGCAGAAAAGGGGCAGAAATTATAAGTTTTCGATTTCTAATTAAAGTTTATAATTAATATTTTCAATAACATATAGATATATTTTTATCAATTTTTTAATTCTTTTTGTGCATTACGGAAAAAAGTATTAATTTAAGAGGCTGGCTTTTTTAAGTTTTTAAAGTATTAACTTAGATTAATATTATAGTTAAATTATTTGAAGTAACATTAAAATTATGATAGCGTTAGATTGTTGTTAATGAAAAAGTATTAAAGTAATAGCTATTTTAATGAAGTTTTGTTCAGTATTATTAGTACCTAATCATATTTATGCTCAGGATACATTTATGAGCCGTGATATAACTAAAGCATATAATATAGGAGTCAAAGAGGGTAAAATTAAGCAATAGGATATGAACTATCAAGAGTTTTATGATTTGTGTAGTTCATCTATTTGGCCTGTATATGAAAATCAAGTTAAGCCGGGTGCTAAAACTACTCTTACTGAAATGATTGCATAAGATGACAAAGCAAAGCATGCGAGCAAGAAAGATTTTTTTCAGCAATATACAAAAAGGGTGCTCATGTTGAGGCATATAGAAAAAAGAAACATTATGGATTGCTTGGCAATTTTAGTAGTCCGTTCAAGCCAAATGATATTCATAAAATAACATCATAATAATCTGAGAGAGGGGTTTTAAAATGAAAGTAATTAAAGAAGCAAGCGGATGGATACTTCGGGGACTACTTCTTTTTAGTGGATTATGTTATGGTGGTCTCATTTATCCAAGTATAGTAATACATGGAAAATTAGCGCCATTTTCATATTATTTTGGAGGCACATTATGGGACGATTTGGCAGTGGTCATGGGATTATTAACATTTTTATTGTTAATAATCCTAGCTATAATGCCTAATAGATATTTAAAACGTTTTTGGAAATATTTTTTTATTATTACAGTGAGTATATTAGTACTTTCACTCCCAGGTGGTGCATTTTTGTTATTAACTATAATTCCTTTGTGGGAACTGATTATTATATTGGTAATAGAATGGGGAATTACATTAGGGCTTTTGTTTATAATCAAAAGCGTAGATTAAATTGGGTCTGCGTCAAATAGTGATGGTGAGACAATAAACGTCTAATCTAATTAAGGGAAATCCAAAAGGATTTCCTTTTTTTAGTTATGAATTAATAAAATTCTTTCAAAAAGATGATGTCAGTTTCCGAAACCGTAACTGCTACGTTTAAGTGTTTTAATTTTTCGATTAAGTCCTTCTATAGGACCGTTTTAATAAGTTGAAGATAAAAATATTTTCAATATAATGTGGATTCTTTATGAAAGTGGTTATTACAGTATCCATTTCACTGTTATTTGGTTGATAGTTTTCTAATAACTGAGTTTTTAAAGATTTATATTCTCTATTTTTATGATCAATTATCTGATTTAAAGTATCTATACGAACACAATCTAAGGCTTTACCAGCCAGTTAAACTAAATGAAAACGATCAATAATTATTTAAGCATTTGGGAATAGTTGATGAATGATACTTTGATATTGAGCATTCAGGTCTACAACAACAGAGGTTACAAATTGTCTTTCTTTTAGAATATATGCATTAAAAAAATGTTCCTTAATAACACTGTTAAAACGATTAGGCAGTATCGCTACAAAATTATGTGTTTCAGCATCAATCGCACTTTGACATGAAGCCCAAATAAAGCGTTGGTTCCGTAATCGCAAATGAAATTCATAGCCATTTACGCTAGAAATTCTAGCATTAACTAAACGTGTTCCATTTTTGATCATAGTTAAATAGCCACAATCTGGGTCTCTTGGAGGTATGTATGTTAATGGTGCATCTATGATATTAACTTTTCTTTTACGTGATACTATTCTAACAAAATCATCGGAAACGTTAATTTTCTTAATATTTTCGTCTTCTGTTCCTAATAGTAATAGTGCGGAATTAATTGTGATCATCAGCATCCCTCGCTTTTGATTATGTTTTGCAACTTAATCATAGCAGGGGCCGGTGGCCTCTTTTTTTGTTTTCAGAATAAAAAACTGGTGTTGATGAATTTTATTTTACCAACACCAGAAAGTGTACACCCTCAAAGTTTATAATTAACATTTTGTTGTTGGGTTACTATTGGTTTATAATAAAAAATAGATAAGGGGGTTATTCAATGAATAAACTATGGGTGACGTTTTCGCAAAAATTGTTAAGAGTTGATTTACGTTTTAAAAAAACTTTTGTTTATCAAGCAATTGAAAAAACATTTGCAATTATCTTACCGTTTATTATTATTGGAAGTTTTAGTATGGCGCTTAGTTCTAGCGTTTTATCAGAACAAGGGTTCTTTAATCAAGTATATAATATTTCATCATGGTTACCTTATGAAAAAATCATAACAAATATATTCGAAATTATTAATACAGTTACAATGAGTTTTATCGCAGTAATGACAGCTTTTTTGAGCGCAAAATACATGACTCGGTCCTTTAAAAAAGATGAACAAATTGCAGGATTCACTGGGGCAGTCGGGATGCTTATTTTGAATTATAATTTATCAAGTTTAAACCCTGATAGTGATCAGGGGACATTCTTGATTCAAGAGTTAGGTGTTAAAGGGATTTTTATCTCACTGATTTTGGGGGTCTTTGTAGGATATATCTTTAAATGGTTTTCACCTAAAAATAAGCAAGAAAAAGTAGATCAATATACATTTATTTCTCGTGGTTTAGAGAGTCTGTTGCCGATAGTGATAATATTGGGGATTTTAATTGGACTAGTCATGTTAGTTTCATTGGTTAATCAAATCGGTGTGAATGGTCTCTTATATTCTATGTTTAGATTAACAGAAGTTAAATCAAGGCATTTAATTATAACTATTTTATTTTTATCCTTTTTCAATACTGTTTTATCTGGTATAGGAATTTCTGGTTCTTTAGGAATTGCACAAGGCGGCTTAGATGATACTTCGGTTGTCAGTAACTTAAGTTATGCGTTAAAGCATGGCACGTCTTTTGGTGTACCTTTTCCTATCTCTATACATACAATTTATGACAGTTTTGGTAGCTTTGGTGGAACAGGAATGACCTTATCTTTAATTATAGCAATATTGATAATGTCTAAAAATAAAAATAGTCGTAAAATAGCAAAAATATCAATTATTCCAAGCTTTGTGAATATTAATTTTCCATTGATGTTTGGGTTACCAATTATTTTAAATCCTATTTTAATGGTTCCGTTTATCTTATCACCCATCGTTTCAATGTTGATTGGGTACTTCTGTATTTACTTTAAGTGGATACCTCCAGCAGTTTACAGCTTACCTGAAACGACTCCAGCACCATTAATGGCATTTTTAGGAACTGATGGGTATTGGAGTACATTAGTTGTATCAGGAATTGTGCTTATTATTACAGTTTTAATTTATATGCCGTTTGTAAAATTAAATAATAAGGCAATGAATATTGATGGAGGTAAGCTAAATGAAAAATAAACGGAAAATAGTTAAATACGTGTTTATTTGGATAGCTATCTTAGCTTGTTTTTTAGCTGTTATCGTACCGGCAAATACATGGAACACTAAAAAGGTCAAAACAAGCCGAATTATTCATAATTCAAAGTTAAATCCAGTTATTTTAATACCAGGAAGCAGTGCAAATCAAGATCGATTTGATGAATTGATTGATGTTTTAAATACTTCAACAAATCGAACGCATAGTTTGTTAAAGATAACGGTTCAGAAAACTGGAAAACTTAAAATTACTGGTAAAATAGCTAAACGAGATATGCAACCTTTCATAGTTGTTGGTTTTGAAGATAATTCGAATGGCTATAATAGTATAAAAAAACAAGCTAAATGGTTTGATATAGCGTTTACGTATCTTGCTGATAAATATAAATTTAATCAATTTAATGGTATCGGGCACTCTAACGGAGGTCTTATTTATACGACATTTTTAGAAGAATATTTTGATGATAAAGCGGCCTCAATTAATACGTTAATGACGATAGGTTCACCATATAATGGTGAAGAAACTAATCAGAGTACAAGAACACAGATGTTAGCGGATTTTGTAAAGAATCGAAAAAAAATTCCAACTAACTTAGTGTTGTACTCGATTGCTGGAACAGATAATTACAATAATGATGGAATTGTTCCATATCAAAGTGTTAATGCCGGAAAATATATTTATCAAAATCAAGCGAAATCCTATACAGAAATAACTGTCACAGGAAATGAATCGGAACATTCTGATTTACCACAAAATAAGCAAATTGTTGCTTTAATTGAACAGTATATTATTGCTTCCCAAAATTCTAAAAATAGTGGACCAGATGATAAGAAAATTTAGAGTAGTGCTTGATTATTATTGTGATGAACTATGTATAGTTGCACATTGTAAAAATAGTCTTAATGATCTTAAATATGTACAGTATATCAATTAAACAGACAATGTCGATGGCGAGTGTTGTATTTAATTATTGAAAGTAGTATAAAATATAGGCCTTTGTTAACTATTGCTGATCAATGATATTAAAAAAGTTCTAATCGCTAAGTGATTAGAACTTTTTTGTATGAATTTTAAGAGTATAAAGTGGTTTAGTTCAAAATTTATAAACATTTTGAAAGCTAATGCGCTATATAAAATGTATCTATGACAACAAATAAGTTGGGAAAAAATATTTAACTAGTTTGGGCGGGGTTTCATAATGATATGTCTAAAAAAACTGGCCAATTCCATAATGAATTAACATGGTTATTAAACCAATGATAATATTTCGTATAATGGCAACTTTAATTTTACCATCACCTAATTTGGAGCTAATAAAGGCAGTTAAAGCTACAGCTACTGAAACCGCAATAATTGTACCTATCATTTTCCAATTGTTTGGTAATATAATAATGGCAAGTAGTGGGAAAATACCACCTAAAGCTGCAGAGATTAGTGAGGAAAAAGCGGCATCCCAAGGGTTCATATAGTGTCCTAATTCGAGACCGTATTTAACATTAATAATCGTTTCTAGTGGCTTTTTTTGCATTAATTCTGTAGCAATTTCAAAAGAGGTTTCTTCAGAAACGCCCTTAGCCGTATAAAAATTTTGAACATCATGAATTTGATCAGTACGACTCGTAATCATACGCTGTTTTTCGACGGCAACAGCTGCTTTTTCGGTGTCACTTTGTGAACTGACAGAGGCATATTCGCCAGCTGCCATAGAAAATGCGCAAGCTATTAGATCAGTTAACCCAGCGATGAAAATAATGAAATTATCTGTTGTAGCTGCTGCAACACTGAACAGGACACCTACAACAGTTAAAATACCATCATTAGATCCTAGTATACCTGCACGAAGTGAATTAAGTTTTTCATCCATTGTTTTGTATTTTTTTTGTTTAATTTTGGTTTCAGATGTCATGAAATTAAGTGTCCTTTCCTAATGAGCAAATAAAGTACCAATAAAGTAAGTGACTAGCATTGTTAAAATACCAGAAATAATATTACGAATAACTGATTTTGTCCGATTTGAGTTACCCAAAGTTGCAGCACTAAATCCTGTGATAGCTAGTGCAATAATGACAGAAATAGATGTGGCAATGACCTTAAATTCAGCAGGGAATAAAGTAATTGCAAGTAGGGGCAGCAATGATCCAATCGGAAAAGAAATCATTGATGCAATCGCAGCCGCATAAGGATCCGTATAGACGTTAGGATCAAAGCCATATTTTTCACGTACAATAGTATCTAATGGGTTAGCCGACATCATTTCATCTGTAGCTTTTAATGCTAAGGATGAAGAAATACCTGTTTTAAAATATTTTTGATAAACATAATTATATTCCTTATCATAATTATGTTTTAGATTGTACTTGGAATTGGCAGTAGCAACTTCTTGCGAATCTTTTTGGGTACTTACAGAAACATATTCTCCCATAGCCATTGAGACAGTACCGGCAAGCATACCAGCAATACCTGAAATGAAAATAGAAAAATTATTGTTCGTAGCGCCAGCGACACCAATGACAATCCCAGCAACGGAAAGAATACCATCATTAGCTCCCATAACACTAGCTCTTAAAACATTTATTTTCTGAGATAAAGATAATTTTTTAGACATAACTCTCTCTCCTTTGTTATAATGATTCTAAATATATAATCATTATAAATCAATTCAATAGATAAAGTCCACATATTTTATGAAATATGAGATAATGAACAGAGTGAATTAAGAAAATGGGGGTCGTTAAATTGATCGATAAAAATCTTGACCAGGCTTTAGAAATTTTAAAAGAACGTGGCGTACGTATAACACCACAGCGTAAAATAATTCTTGAATATTTAGTAACGCAACATAACTACCCATCTGTTGAACAAATTTTTAACGGAATTAAAGATGGAAGCGTAGGGTTAGGCATAGCTACCGTTTATAATACGTTACAAATATTAGTTGCTCAAAAATTAGTGATAGAATTGTCTAATGGCGATGATGGTAAAATGCGCTACGATTATTTTGGTATTCCACATTATCATGCTATCTGTCTTAACTGTGGCAAAATAACAGATATATTTACAGAATTAACTTTTCATGAGGCAGAGCAAGAGGCGGAAAATAAAAGTGGTTATATAATTGAAAGTACACATGTCGAGACGTTTGGATATTGTCCAGAATGTCAAATAAAACTGGGTTTAACAGAAAATAAATAATATATATCAGTAGATAAAATAAGCTTTAAAAATATGGTTGGTAGTACCAATTTGTAGATAGTACCCATTTTACATAAAGGTTACAGCTGTACAAAATCAGATGTCACACCTTTAGTATAAATAATTAAAGAGTTATATTATTAAGTTTTTGCGTTATACAAACTAATATTTCCACAAAAAAAGCAGAACTTATAGTTCTGCTTTTTTTGTGGAAATATTTAAGTAAATGACCAAGGCACAAATTTCACACAGTAAGATTAAAATTGTCATTGGAACATAAGAATGATCCCCCATAATCCCAACGAATGGAGAAAGAATACTTCCAACTAGATTCATACCAACACCAAGTATGGCAGAAGCACTTCCTGCGTGTTGCCCTTGTTTCTGCATAGCTAATGAGAAGGCCGTTGTATTTACGATACCAACCATTGAAACAATTAAAAATAAACTGATGAGCACTAGTAATAACGAGTTACTAATAAATAATGAGGTCGTTAATAGTAGACTACCAAGTAAGGCAAGGTAAACACCTAATTTTAGACCAGTCTGTTCAGAAAAAGTATCTGAAATTCGTGAACTTAATTGAGACATTATAACGATACCTAAACCATTAATTGCATAGACTAAACTGAACATATTAGAGGATAGACCAAAAAGATTTTGTAAAACAAATGATGATCCAGAAATATAACAGAACATTGCACCTGAGATAAAGCCTTGAATTAGAGCATAACTCAAGAAAAATTTATCAAAAATTAAACTTTTAAGAATTTTTTTCGTTGAATCACCAGTATTTGATTGCGACTTCTCTGGCACAATCTGGTTAGTTTCTGGTAACGTCACTAATACAAGAAGAAATAAAAGAAAACCAATTACAGTTAAGATAACAAAGATACCGCGCCAAGATGTGAATTTTAGAATAAAACTGCCAAGTATGGGCGAAATAATCGGGAAAATTCCATTAACAGCCATTAAGAGCGAGAAAAAACTGGTTAATTTTTTTCCGGTGTATAGGTCTCTAGCAATTGCTCGAGAGATTACAAGACCAGCAGATCCCGCTAAACCTTGCAATAACCGGATAATAACCAAAATTGTTATATTCTGACTTGTTGCTGCGATGATAGAGGTAACAGCGAACAAGATGAGTCCCAAAAGTAATGGCTTTCTACGGCCAATTTTATCACTGTAGGGTCCAACTATTAATTGGCCAAGCGCCAATCCAAGTAAACAAGTCGTAATCGTCAACTGGGTAAGCGATGCAGTTGTATGTAAGTGTTGTTGAATAACTGGTAATGCTGGTAAATACATGTCCAATGATAATGGACCAAAAGCACTTAATGTTCCTAATAAGAAGGTTAAAAATAATTCATGTTTTTTAGGATTTTTAAAATAAGAAAAAACCAACAAATTCACGTCCTTTTAAATGATTAATAAATATACCATAGAATAAATATTAATAAGTTACAATAGTATTGTTAAAATTTTGGTCTATCAATATAAGTTGCTTAGGTTTATGCGTTAATCGATTTAACAATTCAGGTACTTCTAATGAAGATAAATGTGAATTGATTGGGAGACTATCTTTATTATTTTCCAATAAATCGGTCAGTGAATAGCTATTTTGGGTAGACAAATTAAAATCGCCTAACTTATTTTCTATATTTACCAAGATATATTTCTCAGGATGCCTTTTAATTCCTACAGAAGTAGCATCATTTAATGAAATCACTTCTGAATCAGGATAAAAATACGTCAATAATTGGGAGGTTGGCTTATCTAGTACGATTATTTTTTCTAACTTGTTAGCTACTGTCGCTAACTTATGAATTAAATAAAGATTTTCGTTGGCAACGTTAATAGCAGTTAATTCTTCGACTTTTAAAAGTTTAATGAGATGATCTAGAATCGTAATTTCAGTGTAGTAATTAGTATCTGTTGTGTCGACAGTATTTAAAATTAGAACATCTAAAGGTAGTCGGTTTAAGTCGTGAATCCATTTCTTCGTTCTCTTTTTATGAGGTCCAGCTAAGCGAGTATCACCAGCTAAGAAGGAGTACTTCTGCTTTTCATCTTCTACTAAAAAAGCTAATGAACCCGTGTGTACTGAATCTGATAAAAAACCAATCACTGTAAAATCTCCAATAGTTAGTGCGGTGTTAATCGGAATAATTTTGTAATTTAAGTGTGTTTCACTAATTTTACCTAGTAAGACAAATTGTTGTTTTAATTCAAATGCCTCTTTGGATAAATAGATAGGTAATTTTTGCATCATAGAAGATTCAAGAATTTTTTCATGGATATCTATTGAGAAGTATGAAAGAAAAAGAGCGTCTGCTTGTTCATTTAGTTGTGAATTAACGTTAAATTGAAAGATTGAATGTGAACTTTTAAATTGTGAACTACTATCAAATAAGTTGTTTACTATACTAATTTTGGTCATTATATTCCTCTCTTTCTAATTAGAACTATCATACCATGATGAACCTGAGTCGTCATGCTTGTCTAAAATAATCAGTGGTGTACAATGTAATTATTAAATAAGAAAGCTGGTAATTTCATGTATTTAAAAATAAGTGAAGACGCAAAAAGCAAGATTATGAAACTTATGGGTAATGATTCAGAAATCTTGCTTGATTTTGACGATGGTGTTGGTGCTTTATCAAATGAAGGAACATGTACGTTAGATTCAAGCTTTAGAATGTTAGTAATTGATGACCAGAACGATAGCAAGGCATATGATGGAACAATTGATTCAGATTTAGGTCCCATTAGAGTAAAAGGGTACAGCAAAACTTATATGGATGAGAACATGCAACTTGTCGTTAATGAACGATTCAACAGTTTAGCATTACATGGAGATAATTCAGGACTATTAACAGGTAATGTTAGCTTAGAAAGTCTTGTTAAAAACTAATAAAAAATCGTAAACAATAAAAATTGTTTACGATTTTTTTTAGTTTATTTTTTAATTTTTCTCTCATAACGTGTGTAGTAAAGGAAAGCAACTAGTCCAGAAAGGACAGGACCAGATATCATCCAGAGAGCATTACTTAATGTATCGCTGATAACAGTGAAAATAATTCCAAAGGCTAAAACTAACCAGACGACAATAGTAATAATATTTGTAAGTGTTCTATTCTTATAAACTTCAAAAGGTCGATTTAAGTCTTGACGTTTTTTAAAGAATGGAAATGCACCAATTAAAAATAGATAAGGTACAGAAGTTGAGATATTTCCCATTAACGTTAATTTTGAATAGAATAATGTTGAATTTGAACCTCCAAATGAAACAGCCATGATAATGACAATAACGACGGCAGCTTGAATCCACATTGCAAATTCAGGCATACTATGCTTATTTAATTTCGTCATTTTTGCTGGCCAGATATCCTTAGGTGTTCCAAGAATAAATGATTTGAGTGGTGAGTAAATCAAGACGAAGAATGCACCTGTATAAGCCATGAACATACTTAAACCAGTAATTCTAGCAAGTGTATGACCAAAAATTGTCGAAGCACTTGCGCTCATACCAAAGCTTTGACCTGCAAAATTACCTAAGTTTTCCATCAATATGTAAGAGATGTTACCTAAGTTGGCATTTTGACCACCAAGTTTACTCCAGTTTGTACTAACACCCCAGAAGAAGATTGAGATTGAGTAAGCAAAAAGAATTAATAAAGTGGAAATGATTAAACCCTTTGGAAAATTTTTCTTAGGATTTCTAATACTATCTGTAACACCACTAACTGATTCCATACCACCGTATGCAAAGATGGCAAAAACAATAAATGAAATTAGGGCGATAGGTGATTGATAGCTAGGATTTCTAGAAGTTATAATACTTGTCATACCATGCCATGGTTCTTGGAGTGCACCATGATTAACAATTAAAATAACAATACTTAATAGTAAAAAGATAGCATTTAAACCTAAAATAGCAATACCACCAACTGAAGAAATCTTGGCAATACTACTGATACCTCGACTAGCGACAAAGGTAACTAGCACAATCCAAAGAATTGCAAGAATACCGATAGTTTGTGTTGAAGATAGGCCAAAGATAGCCCAAGATTGTGTTTGATCACTTCCAGAAAAAATTGTTGAAAGTGGAATCCAAACTTTAGATGCAATTGATACCATCCAGACAATCCATGCAAAAAGCCAAATAAATGTTCCTGTGAAAGCAAGTTTGGGGCCAATTGATTCAGCTAACCAAGAATAAATGCCACCTTTTGATTCATTTAAAGCTGAACCATATTCTGCAAACATCAAAGCAGTTGGTAAGAAAAAGAAGAATGCTGCTAAAACGTACCAGATAATACTAGCGTAACCCATTTGAATAAAGGCGACGGGAGTATTTGCAAATCCAAAAATAGTTGTAAAAATCATTAAAATGAAACTTGTTAGGGAAATTTTCTTTTGTTTGTCCATAAGACTTTTGTAATTCCTTTCGGTTTCTTATATTTATAAGTTTTGGTCAGTTTTAAAATTTAATGGTGATAGGTCAGTTGATAATGTAATTAGCTGACTAATTAAGGCCTTAACCTTGATTTCAGCAGCTTCAGTAATTTTTAGATTTTCTTCAGTTAAAAAATCTGTTAGGTCTGTACCACTTTTAGAAATTGCCTCTGTTTGAATCCGTTTTACGGAGGCATTGAATTGGATAATTAAATCTTTTTGGAGATCTTTCAGTAATGAGCTAAATTCTAAGTAATGTGAATCAACCAAAATACCTAATTGTTTATATAACCAGTAAGCAGATTTGTCATCATATACATCGGTACCAATTTTATAATTCTCCGGTGTATCCGTAATACCAGCAAAGAAAGGTACATAAGCACTTTGAGCCGTAACACCCATTGATAGCCAATGGATACCACCAATTTCAAAAGGTAAATCAGGTCTAATTTGTAAAATATGAGACTCTTGTGTTTTTGCTAAACTAATGGGTCTGAATTTATGTTTATCACTGATTGAACCAGTTCCAATCGGATCATATTGAGTTCCTTGGAAATGTGAGCCAAGAATTTGTTCTAAATCTTCACGTTGAATTAAATGATCAGCCTGACGAATGAACGGTAAATTCATACTCATAGGATCTTGTGAAGCAACTGATGGTGTTAAAAGTAATTGGCCATACCAAACTCTTGGTGTGCTGTAAATGGCATCAGATTGATCATGAGTTCCAAAGATATCTCTAAAATTAAATGAATCTTTTTGGTTATTTAAATGATTATCAGAAACAAATTTCTGAATACCAGAACTAAACATAAAATTAGCGGAATCAGTAAAGTTAATTTCTTGAATAGCTAGTTGGTTGGCAACAACTGCATAAGAATCATCCGGAATACGTTGCGCAACCCAATGGTGACCGGTTGCAATTTCCATATACCAAACATCTTTTTGATCAGAGAACAAGACACCATTTGTTTCACTTGAACCGTATTTTTCTACTAATGATCCAAGGTAACTAACACCTTCTTTTGCGGAGTGAATATAGGGAAGAGTAATTGTTACAATTGCTTCCTCACCAATTCCGTTTTCAGTTAGTAAGGGATCGTAACTGAGAACCCGGCTATTAGCGTATGCACTTTCAGTAGCGCTCATAGCCACACCATATTCATTAAAGCCATCTTCTTCAAAAACACCAAATTTTGGTGTCCATTCAGGAGTAGCTGAATATTTACCACGAATTTTTGGTAATGGCATTTTAAAGTGATTATCTGGTGATTCAAATAAAGGTGATTGTTCAAATTCTGTATGAGCATGAATAACAAAATGTTTTGGCCATGCTGTTTTTGCATCTTCATTACGGCCAATAAAAGTCGACCCATCTGCAGTTGCTTTAGAACCAGCTAAAACACTTGTACATGCTGAAAAATTAAAAGGGTCTGTCGTCATGGATATTTCTCCTCCCAGTAAATAAATTTAGATATTACCATTTTATCATTTAATTGCTATTTTTAAACGCCATTTGTAAATAAATATTCGTATTTAACCGGTTACGCTGTATAAGGTTAGTTTAATAGAAATTTAAAATGAGAGATTACTCATTTTATTAATATTATTGTTTAATAAAAGGTAAAATGAAAAGAGTCACATATAATAGGAGGGAGATTTATGAAGTTATCAATTTCTGATAAAAATAAACGACTAGTTATAATTGTATTTTCGGGATTATTAATTGCATTATCCCTTAATTTCTTTCTGATTCCAGGAAATATTTTTGGAGCTGGTGCCAATGGTATTGCCCAATTACTTTCTGCTATTTTTTATGATCTATTTCATATTAAAATTGGTACTGGATATCTAATTATGTTAATAAATATTCCAATTGGTATATTAGGCTGGTATAAAGTAGGACGTTCATTTACATATTATAGTGTACTGACCGTCGCTTCTTCATCTCTCTTTACGGTAATTTTACCCGTTCATCAATTATCAACTAATCCATTAATGGCAGCATTATTTGGTGGTGTAATAAGTGGTATTGGGGTTGGATTAGCATTAAAATTTGGTTTTTCAACTGGTGGGATGGATATCATCGCACTTGTTCTAGCTAAAACGACAGGTAAAACAGTCGGTTCATTAATGTTATCAACAAATATGATTATTATTTTAACGGCTGGATTTTATTTCAGTTGGGAAAGTGCTTTGTATACAATTATTTCTAATTATGCTATGTCTAGAGTTGTCGACGACATCCATACATCGCATCAAAAGTTAACAGCATTTATTGTTACAAAAGAAGCAGATTTAGTTGTTGGAGCGCTCCAAAAATCATTAATTCGTGGAATTACAGTTATTGACTCAAAGGGCGCTTTCTCAAATGAAGAAAGTAAAGTTTTGATGTTAGTTATTACACGTTATGAATTATATAATTTAAAAATGACAATTAGTGATGTTGATCCAAATGCATTTATGAACTTAGTTAATACCGCTGATATTGAAGGCAATTTCCTAAACTCAGACCAACAAGAATTATTAAGAAAAGGGCAATCAACTAAATAAAAAGGAGATTCGTTATGCCAATTATAAATATTGATTTAATTGAAGGTCGTTCACAAGAACAACTTAAAAATTTAGTTAAAGATGTGACTGAAGCTGTTTCAAAAAATACTGGTGCACCTACAGAGCATATCCATGTAATTTTAAATGAAATGCGTAAAGATCGTTATAGTGTCGGTGGTATTCTAAAAAGCGACGAAAAATAAATATCATTAAATATGACTTCTGGTATATTCCAGAAGTCATTTTTTATAAAAAAATAACAGACCATTACTGATCTGTTACTAATTAACGATTATTTAGCTAAATTTAAATAATTTTTTAAGTAATGAGCAAGCCCATTTTCTTGGTTATTTAAAGAGGTAACATCATTGGCTAGACCTCTAATTTCAGAAGTACCATTTTTCATTGCCACACCCCAGCCAGCATATGAAAGCATTTCTTTATCATTACTTTCATCACCAAAAGCAACGATATCTTTTTGAGAGATACCATAGTAATCTGCTAGATAAGAAACACCAATTGCTTTTTGAATCCCTTTTGAAACAACTTCTAGAACAGGTTTTGGTCCGCCCCAAGTGTTGACTTCGATAACATCACCATATTTTTCAAGTAGTCTAGATGTAATTAATTGTTTTTTATCTTGATCGACAAACATCGTAATTGATGTCGGATCATGTTGTAAATTTTGTTTATTAAGAATTTGATTTGATCTTAAAACTTGTGGGAAAAAGCCTTTCACTAGCTGACTTGCATTGTCAGCCAATAACATATTTTTTCCTTCGGCTGCTAACATGTTAATACCTAATTCTTTTCTAGCGTTAAGAATATCAAAAACAATATCTCGATTAATTGTATATTCGTATGATTTATCCCAATTTTTATGTGGAATATGTGCCAGGGCACCATTAAAATTAATCATTGGAGTTGTTAACCCTAATGAATCATAAATTTGTTTTGAGATACGATATGGGCGTCCCGTTACAATACTGACAATGTGTCCTTCAGCTGTTGCTTGAGTAAGTACTTTTTTTGTTGTTGAACTAACTTCTGCATTATTATTTAAAGTTGTGCCATCTAAATCAATTGTAATTAACTTTTTGTTCATCGTTATTGTTCCTCCATCAACTTAACTTATGTGTAGTAAGATTTACAGTTTTTTATCTTAGTTAGTTCAGGATAGCATTTGAGTATGCAGTATTCAAACGTATTTAACCTTTTTTTATCTATTGTTATAAAATCGTATCTTTAATTTAATCCGGCTTCATAGTAACTTTGGCGCCGTATAACATTATTTTTTAGAAAAAGTAAAGAGTTCAGTAACATTAAAACAATAGATTGCAATGCTAAAATAGAAACGATAAACTAGTAATATTAGCTATTCAAGAGAGGATTAATCCTATGAGTGAAAGACGAAGTGCAGAAATAATTAAGCAAGATATTTTGACACATTTAGAAAAAGTGATGGATCCTGAATTGGATATGGATATTATTAATTTAGGTTTAGTATATGAGATTGAATTAGACAATGACAATAATTGTAATGTACAAATGACTTTAACCACTATGGGTTGCCCGTTAACAGGTGTTCTATCTGATTTAGTCGAAGATGCGTTAAAGCCAGTGCTAGAAATAAAAAAAGTAACTGTACAATTTATATGGAGTCCAGCCTGGTCAATTGAACGTATGTCTAGGTATGCAAAAATGGCACTCGGTGTCCATTAAAAGTTAGGGGGAAATTAAATTGATGATGCGAAGAAGATACATATTTATAGTAGCTATCTTACTACTTACATTCTTTACCACATTTTTATTTTTTAAGATGCAGGAAAAAGATTTAATCACAAAATTAGATAATCATAATCTATCTAAAAATGCATATGTTCTTAAAACAAAAGAACAAAATTTAGATAAATATAATACAACGTTAGCAAAATCAGAAAAAATTTCTGATTTTCAAATTCATTATCAAGTAAAAAACAAAAAAAATATTTCTTATTTTTATGCGAAGGGTAGTTATGATAAGCCACCAATGGTTTCTGGAACTTTTTTCTCAAATAATGATTTTTTATCTGAAGTTCCGGTAGCAGTAGTTGGTCGAAATATTGAAAAAAAATTATACTCGCCATTTCATCAGCAGTATTATAAATTAAATGGGCAATACGTTTCTGTCATCGGTATTATGGGTGATAAATACAATTCTGAGTTGGATAATCAAATTTTTATTGCAATGTCAACTGCAGACATAAGTAAATTGAAGGCAAATAATACAAATATTATTCTTGATTCAAAGCATGTCGTGACTAAGAATGTGTTAACGACCGAATTAACTAATACAACAGTTTCCAAACAGGTTAATGATAATTTAATTTTAACTAATAACTCATGGATTAGTCGACATTGGCAACAAGCGGTGGGCTTAATGGCTGTTATTGCTAGTGTTATGGTCGCAACTTATATTTGGATTGTTGGTGTTAGTAAACAAATTCGTAATCAGAAATTTATCAAACAATCAAAAAAAGTTATTATTTGGAATAACTTGCTAATTTACATGGGATCATTCTTAGTTGGTGGCTTAATAGGAACTGCGATTGGTCAGTCACAATTTTCGATTAAAACAAATATGATAGCTCTGTATGAGTTCGAAGGTACTCTATTTATCGTTGCTTCCGTTGTTTTCTACTTTGTTATCCGTAGAAGAGTTAATAAACGTAATAATTAATAAAAACGCCAAATCAGTTAGATTCATTATCTAACTGATTTGGCGTTTTTTATGTAAACATGATTATATTTGATTTTTAAAATTTTGTAACTCAGGTGATAAAATCATTCTAATTTTTGTTAAATCACTTAAATTTTTGGTGCCAAGTAACAGCATAAGCATGTTAATTTTTGATTGATAATCTGATATGGTATTTGTTAGCGCATCTTGACCTTGTTTATTGAGAATGTGTAAGAATGCACCAGAGATACCAACACTTTTAGCGCCTAAAGCGAGACATTTAACAATATCTAATGGGGTACGAATACCACCAGAGGCAAAAATTGTTAAGCCTGTTTGCAGAGATTTTGTATCAATGAGACTTTCAGCTGTAGTTAAGCCCCAATCCTCTAGAAAGGAGAAATCTTTAGCATGTCTACGTTCGTTTTCAATCATGGCAAAATTTGTGCCGCCACGACCAGAAATATCAACATAACGTACACCAATATCAGCTAATTGTTGAACCGTTTTATGAGACATCCCAAAACCAACTTCTTTAACAATAATGGGTACTTCAAGCTTATTTACGATTGTTTCAATATTCTTCAACCAATAAAACTCACGTTCACCTTCTGGCATAATAATTTCTTGAGCGGCATTAATATGAATTTGTAGGGCGTTTGCTTCAATCATATCAACGGCTCTTTTTGACTGATCTAGTGTTGCATTGGCGCTTAAATTAGAAAAAATGAGACCATTTGGATTCTTTTCACGAAGTATTTTAAATGTATGAGCCTTAGAAGGGTCTTTTAAGGCGATACTTTGAGAACCTGTCGCGATTGGTGTATTTGTGATAGCTGCAACTTCGGCTAATTGTTGATTTAAAATACCCGTTTGTTCACTGCCACCAGTCATAGCATTAATATAAAAGGGCGATTGAAACGAGAAATTTGGAAGCTCAACGCTAGATTGAATATCATTAATAGAAAGTTCAGGTAAATTTGAAGGAATAAGCTTGATCTCATTCAATTGATTTTTTGATTCCGTATTGAATAATTTTTCGGCGATAAATACGTGTTCATCTTTTCTGTGACTTTGAATTAAATTATCGTCTTTAATCATAAAAAACTCCTTATCCTATAAGGTCACTTTGATATCCAAAGGTTGAATATCATTTTGTGCCCAATCTTTAAATAATTCAGTACGATTTGTTTCAGAGGTTGCTAATGCAATACCGCAATCACCACCGCCAGCACCTGATGTTTTTGCGGCAGCATGTTGGGATTCTGATAAATTACAAAGGGAAGTTAATGATTCGGTTTCAATTATTACCTGACTAGCATCGGCTAATTGTTGTAAAATCATTCGATTATTTGTAATTTCTTGTTGAATAATGATGGAATTGTTTAATTTAAAGCCATCAATCATTGCAGTGACACATTTTTTTGAATCTTCTAAAAATTCAGAGTAAGTCTTTTTTTGTTTTGCTTTAAAAAGGGCCATCTTATCAACAAAAATGGAAGTTGAAGCTGGAGAGCCAGTCCAACCGATTAATAATTCTAAATCTTTAGGTTGCGGTAGGCGTTGGACAGAAAGCATAGGCCAATCCATAGATAAAAGTTCGGTTAGTGGCGTACCTTGTCTCATAATTTTTAACCATTCTCGATCAAATGAATAATAAGCAATCCATCCGCCATAAACACTAGCGGCAATATCTCCGAGTGAACCATTTCCTTGAACATCTAGGTGAGCCATTGCTGATAATTTAAATAGAGCGTTATCCGTTAATTTTAAATTATAAAATTGTGAAACGGCACGAACGGTTGCTACGGTAACCGCAGCAGAACTGCCCAAACCATATTTTTTACCATCAGTACTATCTAAATCACTATCAATATTGACATGATAATTAACCATCTGTTTTCCGATGGATTGTGCATATAATTCGGTTAAATGAATCGCCGATAATATGTAGTGAAAGGGGTTATCTCGATTATCAAAAATAATTTTTGTCCCTTGACGATACCAAGATAAAGAATTTTCTTGGTATTGTTTAGATGAAATACTACCTGTTTCTTTACTCTTTTTAATTGTTACAGTTACAAACTGATCAATAGCAACAATAATTGCTGGTGATCCAGGTTCAACAATTGCGTATTCTCCTGCAATATAAAGTTTTCCTGGTGCTTTAGCGGTGATCAAATAGCTCAATTCCTTTCAATATGGATAACACTAAATAAGTGTCGCTCCAGGTCCAGGCTTGGCAACCAAAAGATTTTTTGCACCAAAAAGTGGACTTAATTTATTTAAAATATAAGGTGTTTCAGTTTTGGAACAAATTATTTTAACATTTGGACCAGCATCCATTGTGAAGTAACAGGTAATACCTTCTTGACGCAAGTCACGAATAGCATCCATAGCACGTATGCTGTCAGGATTAAAATAAGTAAAGCTGGGATTAGCGCTTAAAGTTGTTGCGTGCATTTTCATTGCATTATTTTCAGCAATTTGACCAACTTTTTCGAGGTTTTTCTCTATAATAGCCTTTTTCATATCAATTAAATCACGTTCAGAAGATTTAACCCATTCATTGTAGAAAGGTGATGTGTCCACGGAATGTTGCATTCCAGAACGAGAATCAATCGCTTTTTCATGACTATTAATCATAATAGCAATCATTTGAAGATCCCAATCAATCGTTTCTTCAATCGGTATAGCAAAGGAGTCTTCATCATTGTGACCTTTTTCCCATTCAACTAGGCCACCAAAAATAGAGCGACTAGCTGAACCAGAACCACGACGTGCTAATCGTGATAAATCGCGTTTATTTAAATTTAAACCAATTGCTTGACTAGCAGCAAGCGCAAGTGCAGCATATGCGCTCGCTGATGACGCAAGTCCTGCTGAAGTTGGAACGTGATTTATTGATTCTACTTTAGCGTAAATATTTTTTTGTGCTTGATTACGAACAATATCTAAAAAGGCTGATACTTTGTTATCCTTTTTTTGTTTAGAATTTAGAAAGAAGGTATCTTCAGTTAGCGTATCGTCAAAAGTTACCGTAGTATCGGTATAAAAATGATCTAACGTTAAGGATAGGCTATTGTTGTAAGGAATAATTAAATCTTTATTTTGTTTACCCCAGTATTTAATGAGTGCAATATTAGTATGGGCGCGAGCTGAAATTTTATTTTTCAATATGTTGTGACTCCTTTTTAAGGGGTTGAATCCAAGTTGCAATGGCACCATTACGATTTAAGAGATGGCTTAGATTTAAAGCTTCTTCGGGTGTTTTAACTAGGGCTATCATACAGCCACCGCCACCACCACCGGTAAGTTTGGCACCTAAAGCGCCATTTTCTAGACTTGTTTTGACAAGTGCATCTAATTTGGGATGACTAACACCTAAAGATTTTAGTAAATGATGAGCCCTAGATAATGTGTGTCCTAAACTTATAGCATCATCTGTCGCAATTTGTGCCTTAGCCATACTTGTTAATTGACCAAGTTCGGAAATTATTTTTTCAGTAACGTCAGGACTTGATAAGACGCGATCACGAACTTGACCAACAGTTAAACCCGTTTGGCCCTTGATTCCCGTATCAGCAATCACTAAGGTTGCCTCTATGTTTAATGGGACAGGGTAAGCCTCTTGGTGCTTAATGAACCAAATGGGATCGCGGCTACTGGTTGTTGCGGCATCGATACCACTTGGAGAACCATGTGTGGTTGTTTCAGCGATATTGGCAATAAGTAGAAGTTCATCGCGTTCGATTTTCGTATCAAAAAAAGCGTACAAACTTCGAATTATGGCAATAACTGTGGCAGCGGAAGAACCCATCCCTCGTTCAGATGGGATGTCACTTTCAATCGTTAATTTAAATGATTGATGTCGTTTATTCAATGATTTTAAAATGTACTGGATAACTTGCTTAATGCCACGCATATTCATGGGAACATTTTTCAGTTCACCACTATAAAAACGACTTGTGATCCATTGTTTATCTGCCATTGCTTCCGTTAAAACTGATATTTTAACATTTGGTAAAGGGAGGGCAATAGCGGGTTGGCTATAAACAACAGAGTGTTCGCCGATTAATATAATTTTAGCATGGCTAGTACCAAGAAATTTTGCTTCTGTATTATCTGACAAATTGTTCAAAAAAAGAGTCCTCTCTAGATGAATTTACTTCCATTATCATACCTTAAAATTGTCGTTATAGCTATAATGGACTGGATGAACTTTGAGAATTTATAATGATTTAGTTTTTGGCATATGATTCTTTAATCAATATGGTAAAATAAACATAAATGCGTTAACTTAAAAAGACTGGTGATAAACTTCAATGAATAAAAATACGATTTATGCTGTAGTGGATATTGAAACGACGGGAACAAATCTTAAAAGTGGCGATCGAATGATCCAATTTGGTTGCGTTTTAGTTCAAAAAAATCAAATAATAAATTCTTTCTCGTTTGATATTAATCCTGGTATGGCAATTCCGAAAGTTATTACAGAATTAACAGGGATTACAAACCGTCAAATCAGAAAGGCTGCCTATTTTGAAGACGTCGCCGCAACGATTTACGCGATTCTCCAAGATACAGTTTTTGTTGCGCATAATATTAACTTTGATTTGCCATTTATCAATAGTGAGTTAGAAAGAGTTGGCTATCCTGCATTATCAATAAAAGGTGTCGATACTGTACAGCTTAGTCAAATCTTATTGCCAACAGCACCCAGTTTTAAATTAAAAGATCTGAGTCGATATTTGAATCTGACTCACGAAAATCCGCATCATGCCGATAGTGATGCCCATGTGACAGCTGAGTTATTTATCTTCTTATTAACTCGACTAGAAACGATTCCAAGAGAAACCTTATTTGAAATAAATCGTTTAAGTTCATTTTTATTAAGAAATACAAATGAATTATTTTCTGATGCGTACAGTGATAAAAATAGAAGACAGGAAAGACTACCAGATCATCTATACATTGTTGGAGGGATTGTCCTTCAACGTAGGAAACAAGATACATTTAATTTAACGAATTATGTTTATCCTGAAGCAGAAGTAGATAAGAAAAAAATATTTGAAAAACAATTAAGTTGGCGACCTGAACAAGCAAAGATGATGGACCTTATTTCTGAACATTTAAAAAGTGGAAATCGAACATTAATTATTGAGGCTCCTACAGGAATCGGTAAAACATTAGGTTATTTAATTCCAGCAGCTTATCATGCTCAAAATCGCAAACAAATTGTGATTAGTAGTGCGACAACATTACTTCAAACCCAGTTGATGAATCAGGCATTACCGTTACTTAACAAATTATTGCCTTTTCAAACAGCTGCAGTAAATTTGAAGGGCAGTAACCATTATATAAATTTAGCGGCGTTTAAAAAAGAATTAACACAAAAAGAAACCTCTGGACAGATAGCTTTAATGAAAATACGTATCTTAGTATGGCTGACAATGACTAAAACTGGTGAACTTGATGAATTAAAACTTTCAAGTTATCAAAATCCCATTTTTAATCAAATTGAACATCAAGGGGTTGGGAGTTTAGTATTAACTGATCAATTTTTTGAAGTTGACTTTATTAATACGTTATATAAACAAGTTGAATCGTCAGCAATTATTTTTACAAATCATGCTTTTTTAATGAAGCATCCTGGTTTATTTAACTCAGATCGTACAAAACTTGCGCCTGAATTAATTGTAGATGAAGCACAGCATCTTGCTGATGTTGCTCTACAGTCAAATAAAGGACGCATTCGATTCTGGAAAATTATTAATATGTGTGATTCATTATTGACTAGCATACAAAGTTCACAAAAATTTTCTTTTAATGACTTAATGGCAATTAATTTCTTAACAGCTAGTGAAAACAATCAATTATTAACAGAAATTAGGAAATTACGGGAATCAGTTGAGTTACTCATCAGACAATTTTCAAGAGAATATGGTCGACAAATTAGTAGGAATTCAGCAGCAAAAAATGAAACGACCGGAAAAGCAATTATTTTAAAATCAACTGAGCTAATTGGATTGATTAATCGAAATAAAATTATGCTTGAATCTGTTTTAAAAGTGATAACTGTTTTAAAAAGAGATGATGCCATTTTACGAGATCGTTATATCGCTGCAAAAAGCCAACAAAATATCGGCCAAGATGAGCAACAGCTTTTGAATCGTGTTCATAACTTTTTTAAGCAATTATTTGCAGAAACTGAGGGCTGGACTATATTTGAACAAAATCAAGACAAGCTAAATGAAAAGGTGCTTTGGTTAAGTTTTCCGATTAACGGACAAACAGACAAAATGCAATTTGAATTTAGTTTATCAGATGCAACTCATTTTCTTTCTGAAGTAATTTATCGGCACTTTAATCACCTGACGTTTACTGGGGCGACTTTGTTACTACCAGGTAATCCTGATTACATTATTGATCAGCTAGATATACAAGATGATAATTACAAAATCAAAAAATTAGGGAGTCCTTTTGATTATAGTAACCAAGCTAAATTGTATGTAGCAAGTGATGCTTTTGATGTTCGATCATCAAAAGAGCTTTATGAATCTTACTTGGCTGATTCAGTTTATGAGATTATAAAATCACAACGTAAACAAACGTTAATTTTATTTAATTCGCTTGATACGATAGCAAATGTTTATGGGTTATTAACAAAAAGAGGGTTACATCTTGATCGTGAACTTTTAGTTCAGGGTGTTACAGGACGGCCTGAAAAATTAAAAAAACGATTTTTATTAGGTAAAGACGCTATTTTAATGGGTACTGGTAGTTTCTGGGAAGGCGTTGACTTACCAAATGATAGATTAGAACTTTTAATTGTGACGCGGTTACCATTTGAGTCTCCAGAGTCGTTAAATGTAAAGGCGAAAGAAAAAGAGTTTGAAGGTCAAGGTAGGGATGTATTCAGTGAGTATTCACTGCCTAGAGCAACAATGAAGCTTAAACAAGGGTTTGGACGCTTAATTCGGACGTCAACCGATAAAGGGGCAATGATTGCATTGGACAATCGATTGATAAATCAAAGTTATGGTAAAAAAATGATTGAAGTATTGCCGGATGAATTACAACTTATAAATGAACCATTGGCAGATATTATTATTGATTTAAAGACGTTTTTATCTAATTCTGATAGTTAATCAGAATTAGATAATGTCTGTTATAATATGACCGTATAAAACTAAGACAGGAGAAAAATTGATCATGCGAAGATCCCCCAAAAAATCAAAAAACATCGTTTTTCTTTCGATACTTGGTACGATATTAGTTATTGTGGTAAGTGCTTTTATTTTATATAATCGCGCAAAATCACCGATGGCTACAGCTGAAAAAGAAGCTGTTACAATTGCTAAAAAATACGCAAAACTAGATAAAGAAACAGCATTTTATAGATATAATAGGGATGCAACTTATTTTACAGTTGCAGGGACAACAAAAGCTAATAAAAGAATTTATGTGATTGTTGCTCAAAAAGGTGGAAAAGTTAAAGTCTTATCACAATCAAATGGTAAGACAAAAAATGATATTTTAACTTATATCTGGAATGAAAAAAAACCTAGTAAAATATTGAATGTCGGACTTGGTATATACAACGGTGTACCTGCATGGGAAGTGAGTTATTTGAACAAGAAAAAAGCTCTTTGTTATGAAACACTGCAGTTCTCAAATGGTAAAGTTTTAAAATCCGTTGAAAATATATAATTGTCTTATGGACTAATATATCTGACTAATGATATTATAAAAGGAATGAAATCGATCTAGCAACTAGGACCGTAATGAGGAGGAAGTTTATTGAAAACAATTAGTATAATTGATGCTAAAAACCATGTAGACGAAGAAGTAAAAATCGGTGTTTGGCTTACTAATAAAAGATCAAGTGGTAAGATTGCATTTTTACAATTACGAGATGGAAGTGCCTTTTTCCAAGGTGTCGTGATAAAAAGTAATGTCAGTGAAGAAACTTTTGAAATGGCAAAAGAGTTACATCAGGAATCTAGCCTTTACGTTATTGGTGAGATTCATGAAGATAAACGCTCACCATTTGGCTATGAAATTGAAGTTAAATCACTTGAATTAGTTGGTGATAGTCAAGATTATCCAATTACACCTAAAGATCATGGAACAGAATTTTTGATGGATCATCGTCATTTATGGTTACGTTCAACGAAACCATATGCAGTTATGCAAATTAGAAATGAAATTATTCGCGCAACATATGAATTTTTCAATAAAGAAGGTTTTATAAAGATTGATGCGCCTATCTTAACTGGTAGTGCACCAGAAGGTACAACTGAACTTTTCCATACTAAATATTTTGACAAAGATGCCTATTTGTCACAATCAGGTCAATTGTATGAAGAAGCTGGGGCAATGGCCTTTGGTAAAGTATTCTCATTTGGACCAACTTTTAGAGCTGAAAAATCTAAGACAAGACGCCATTTAATTGAATTTTGGATGATTGAACCCGAAATGGCATTTATGCACCAAGAACAAAGTCTTGAAGTACAAGAACAATATATTGCGTTCTTAGTACAAAATGTTTTAGATAACTGTGACTATGCTTTAGATATTCTCGAAAGAGATAAAGAAGTCTTAAAAAGTTATACAAAAACACCATTCCCTAAAATTTCTTATGATGAAGCCGTCGAATTATTACAAAATTCTGGTGAATTTCCTGATACTAAATGGGGTGATGATTTTGGATCTCCTGAAGAAACTTATTTGGCAGAACATTTCAGTATGCCAGTATTCGTTTTAAACTATCCTAAAGCAATTAAACCATTTTACATGAAACCACATCCAACGAGAGAAGACGTCGTTATTTGTGCTGACTTATTAGCTCCTGAAGGTTACGGCGAAATTATTGGTGGTTCAGAACGTGAAACTGATGTAGATAACTTAATAGCACAAATTAAAAAAGCTGGATTGAACGAAAAAGATTACGAATGGTATTTAGATTTAAGAAGATATGGTAGTGTTCCTCATTCAGGATTTGGTCTTGGATTAGAACGCGCAACAACTTGGATTACAGGTGAAGAACATATACGTGAGGCTATTCCATTCCCACGTCTATTAAACCGTATTTACCCATAAAAAAGTAGAGAAAAAGAACCTTTAAACGAAATTGTTTAAGGTTCTTTTCTTAATTAAGGAGGCATTTTCGTTATGGATGCATTTATGAGTCAATTTTTAGAAGCAGGGGAAACCCATGTGTCTAATTTAATTTTACGGAATTATCGAAAAATTGGATTATCAAGTGATGAATTAATTTTCTTAATCCATCTATTAAGCTTTAATCAAGCAGGTAATAAATTTCCAGATACAAATCAAATTGCCAGTCAAATGGGCGTGACGGCCCAGGAAACCTATACATTACTGCAGAAATTAATCGAAAAAAAAGTTATTTCTATCAAAACAATTGATGATTCAAATGGGTACAGCACCGATCAATTTGATTTTAGTGTGTTATATGAAAAATTAAATAATTTAAGTCATAGGACACAAGAAAAGGTTGAAGTTGTTAAGAGTAATAATTCTCGAAAAGAGGTTTATGAAAAAATTGAAGTTGAATTTGGAAGACCTTTATCACCAATGGAATTAGAAAGTATTAGCATGTGGATTGATCAAGACCACTATATTCCAGAACTAATTTTGATGGCGTTGAAAGAAGCTGTCCTTAATCAGGCATACAGTTTAAAATATATGGATAGAATTTTACTAAATTGGGAAAAGAAGCATATAAAAACAAGTCAAGACATAAAAAAAGATAAAGAAAAAAGACAACAACAGAACTTTTCAAATAATGTGAAGAATAATGACAATACAAAAGAATCTAATGATAAACCGGAAATACCCCTATATCATTGGTCAAATTAATGAAATAAATAAAAACCTGGCGATATTCAGAATTTTAACTGAATATCGCCAGGTTTTTATTTAACGAGTAGCAGACGAAACGGCTTTACTGCTGTCTGCTTTAGATGAAGCACTTGAACTAATAGCGGAGCTAGAACTACTAGATGAACTAGAACTTTCTGAAGAACTAGAACTACTTGAACTAGAAGAACTGCTTGAACTAGATTCTTCTGAAGAACTAGAACTATTTGATATCTTAGGAACTGAATATGAACTGCTATCTGCTGTTGTTGTTTCTGCAGTAGATGAATCTGTTAATGATAATTCGCCATTTTTCAGATAAACGTCAGAAGGTTTTGTCCAATCCGTATTTGAAACTGATTGGGAAACGTACTGCATTAAGTTTTTATAAATACCTACAGCTAGATGTTGAGAATTAACATCTAAGTAGTTATTTGCGACTAATGGTGAATCATAACCTGTCCAAACTGCAATTGAGTAATTTGAAGTATAGCCGGAAAATAATGAATCCATAACTGCGCTAGATGGAAATTTAGAAGCAACATTTGATGGATAATCAGTAGTACCGGTTTTACCCGCTTGGTAAAGACCCGGTATTTGAGCTGCCGTACCTGTACCATTAGAACTATTAATAACACCTTTTAGCATATCAGTAATCATATAAGCAGTTGATGTTTTCATTGCTCTAGTACCTGAGCTAGAATAATTTTCAACTGTACCATCTTTTCTTTCAATTTCTGAAATATAAGTCCCTTTGTGATAAGTTCCACCATTTGCAAATGCTGCATAGGCTTCTGCATTTTGAGTCGTTGACATGTTTGCACCGATACCAGATGAGTAAGTATCAACTTGATCCTTAGAGACACCAAGTTTTTTGACGAATCCTTGGGCTTTTGATAATCCAACCGCTTCAAGTGTCCGAATAGCAGGGATATTACGTGATTGAATCAAAGCATTTCGCATTGTCATTGTTCCAAGATAGCTATTATCAAAATCATTTAATTGTTTTGTAGTAGCATCAGGGTAGTAATATTTTGTATCGCTAACTTTTTGATTAGTTGGGTAGTCTAGATATTCAATAGCAGGACCGTAATCCATAATAGGTTTCATGGTTGAACCGTTGCTTCGACTAGTTGCGACAGCCCGATTATACCCGAAAGTAACATTTGTTTGTTTACGGCCACCAATCATAGCTGAAATAGCGCCAGTTTTTGAATCAACCATGGTAACAGCTAATTGCATTTTACTGTCAGGATAGACCACATAGTTATTTGTATTAGCTATATCATAAAGTCGTTTCTGAGCATCCAAATCTAAGTTTGTACGAATCTTAAGACTACTGTTATAAGGATCAAAACCTTTATCTTTAACAGACTGAATAACTTCTTTTAAATAGGAATCAGAAATTTTTGCATTATAAGTATCTTTTTCGGCAGAATGTGATGTTCTTAGGCCTGAAGTAATTGGTGTCGCTTTAGCTGTACTTGCTTCGCTTGCCGAAATTTTGTTATTTGCTAACATTGCATCAATAACTTCATTACGTCGTTCCTTTGCGTATTCTGGATGCGCGTAAGGATTATAAGAAGATGGGGCATTAGGAATACCAGCAATTAACGCGATTTGTTCTGTATTTAATTTATTCAATTTTTTACCGAAATAGTAATTTGCAGCAGTTTGCATCCCGTAAATACCATTTCCCATAAAGACTTTGTTAGCATAGAACGTTAAAATCTGAGATTTACTGTATTTACGCTCTACTTGTAATGCTAGCCATGCTTCTTGCGCTTTTCGTTTTATTGTTTGATCAGATGCTTTTGTCGAAAAGACAGATAATTTAATAAGTTGTTGTGTTAAAGTACTACCACCTTGAAGACCAGCTGATCCACCAGTGATATTTGACAAGGCTGCACCTACAATTCGCACAGGATCAACGCCATTATGTTTATAGAAACGTTTATCTTCGATTGAAACAATGGCATCTTTTAATAGTTGCGGCATGTCAGACGATTCAGCGTAGACTCTTGAAGTTCCTAAGGTAGTGATGATTTCATCATTCTTTGCATAAATGACACTTGCAGGGGTACTTTCAAGACTACTTGATGTTATTTTTGGTGAATCTTTGGCGTAATAGAAAAATAAACTGATACTAGCAATTACGCCAATAACGAATAGAGCAAGTAAGCTCAAAAAAATACGTTTAAAAAGTTTACCTTTACTATTTTTACCTTTGTTGCCTTTTTTGTTAGTGCTTATTTCTTGTTCGCGTCGCGCAACACGAGTAGTACCTTTATTATCAGCTGTTGCCATAAATAAAATTCTCCTTTAATTATATAAAGCCTTAATTATAGATGCTCTATCATTTTATCAACGTATTTTAAATAGGGAATGACCGGATTTAAAGTATATTGTATCTCGAATCCTTCAGTTTGGACTGTTTTCAATGGAATTGATTTACGACCATTAACACTCTGCTTATCCCAGTAAGTAAATAGCGTTTTTGATGGTAGTAAGTAGACCTTACCTAAGGTTGTGAACTTCATTATAACAAAACTAATTCCTCTTTGTAATACACATGATTTCATATGGTTAATTTGGTGCTCATGAAAATTACTTAACGGAAATGAAGTTTTATTTTTAGTTTCTTTAGCTTCAAAATCTAAATAGTGGCCATCGTATATGCCATTGTAGTCAGTTGTTGACGCAGTTTGAAAGTAAGCTTCTTTAATAACAGCTGCACTTCGTTTAGGATAATCAACTTTTACAATTTGAATAGGCGTTGGTTTTTTGTGAATGACAGCCATATTATGAGCAAGGTAAAATGCGTTGCTTACGTTGATATCATCCTCTAATGACATCCCCCGTTTACCAAACAACAGCATATTTGACTTTTTTTGCGTATTTAAAGGTGATTGTTCATAAAGTTTTCCATTAGGATAATTAATACTCACAGTTATTTCACGCTCCAATCTAAAATATTATAACAATAAGTGATATAATTTAATAGCTTTAAAGGATTTGGTAACATATTCTTAATATAAGAAAGGAATATTTAATCAATTATGAAGCGTTTATGGGTGACTGGTTATAGAACATACGAATTAGGTATTTTTAATGAAAATGATCTTAAAATAAAAATCATTAAAAGCGCAATTAAAAAAAATATTATTAATGAAATAGAAAATGGATTGAAGTGGGTTATAACTGGCCCTCAGCTTGGTGTTGAGCAATGGACGGCACAAATTTGCCTAGATATACAAAATGAATATCCTGATTTCAAGGTATCAGTTATGCTACCATTCAAAGAGTTTGGTAATAATTGGAAAGATGATAAAAAATTAGTTTTAAATCAAATATTAAATGATGTAGATTTTTCTGATTATGTTAGTAAGGATACCTATCAGTCGCCACAGCAATTAAAAAATTATCAAACTTTTATGATAGAACACACAGATGGCGCGTTATTACTTTATGATTCAGAAAATGAAGGCAAAACAAAATTTGATTTATTAAAAATAAAGCAAACTAAAGAAGTGAAAAACTATGCATTACGTATGATAGATTTTATGGAATTAGAAGATATTGCAAACGAAATGGAAGAGGAACAAAATAATCATTTGAATTATTAAATAATTCTGCTATAATAAACAGGTATTAACATTATTTATGAGAAATTAGTGATGAGGTGTACGAATATGACGGATGTTAATTTTGTACCTAAAGATATCTTACAAAAACATTTTGAAACAAAAATGCGTGGATATGATTCTAAAGAAGTTGACGAATTTCTTGACGATGTTATTAAAGATTATGAAACCTTTGATAAGAAAGTCAAAAAACTTCAAGAAGAAAATGATCGTTTAATTGCTCAAGTCGACGAACTTACAAAACAGGTTACTGTTGGTAAAAGTTCACAGACGACCCAAACAACATCTACAACTTCAAATATGGATATTCTTAAACGATTATCTAATTTGGAACGTCGTGTGTTTGGTGCACAGTTAGATGAGAATGAAAATTCTAGAAATCAATTTTAAATTAATTGAATGATGTAATATAGATTCAGTGTAAATTTCGGGTAATTGCGGTCTATTAAGTTAGGCTGAGGAAAGTCCATGCTTGCACAAGCTGAGATGCTTGTAGTGTTCGTGCTTGGTGAAAAAATAAGCCAAGGTACCTTCGGGTAACGGCGGATAAAATGACTAAGGCTTCGGCTATGTCAAAGTAATCTGTAAAGTGCCACAGAGACGATACAATATTGGAAACGGTATTGCTGGAACGCGGTAAACCCCACGAGTAGGCAACCCAAACTTTGGTAGGGGCGCTTCATGACGGAAATGAACAAATCATGGGGGCAGATAATATCTGGAGATAGATGATTACCACTGATTTCATCGCCTGAGATGGATGACGTACAAAACATGGCTTATAGAAATTTACATGATTTCAGGATGAACTAGGATGAAGAATTTTCTTTTATCCTAGTTTTTTTATTAAAAAAATTAAATTATAGTGAAGGTGCAAAATGGAAACTTTTAAATTATTGGCAACCGCAGCTAGCGGTATTGAGTCAATTGTTGGAAACGAACTTAAACATATGGGTTATGATGTTCAAGTAGAAAATAGTCGTGTCCGCTTCGAAGGAACAATGGAAGATGTTATTAATACAAACCTATGGTTGAGAACCGCAGATCGCGTTAAAATCATTGTTGGTGAGTTTACGGCTACGACTTTTGACGATTTATTTGAACAAACAAAAGCAATCTCTTGGGATAAGTTTTTACCATTAGATGCGGAATTCCCTGTTCAAGGAAAATCTCAAAAATCAACACTCTATAGTGTTCCAGATGCCCAAGCAATCGTGAAAAAAGCAATTGTTGATCAATTAAGTGATGTCTATCACCGTACAACACGCTTACCAGAGACGGGTTCAAAATATCCATTGGAAGTTGCTATTAATAAAGATAACGTCTTATTGACACTTGATACAACGGGTAGCAGTTTATTTAAACGTGGTTATCGTGTTGAAAAGGGTTATGCTCCTTTAAAAGAAAATATGGCAGCTGCGTTAGTTATGTTAACTAATTGGTATCCAGAAAAACCTTTTGTTGATCCAGTATGTGGTTCAGGAACAATCCCAATTGAAGCTGCATTAATGGGACATAATATTGCACCTGGTATCGGTCGTTATTTTGTATTCGAAGATTGGGATTTTGTTGAAAAAGGACTATTTGATCGTTTAAGAGAAAAAGCAAAAGGTGAAGCAAATCTTGATGTAGTATTAGATATAGCAGGTTATGATATTGATGCTGGCATGATTGAAATTGCTAAAAAGAATGCCGCTGAAGCTGGCGTCTTGGATAGTATTGAATTCAAGCAACTTGCTGCAAAAGATTTTACAACAGAAAAAGAAAATGGTGTTTTAGTCGCTAACCCACCATACGGTGAACGATTGAGCGATACTGAATCTGTACGTGTTTTATACAAACAGATGGGTGTTGTTTATAAACAAATGCCTACTTGGAGTAAATATATCTTAACAAGTGACTTAACTTTTGAAGAATATTATGGTTCAAGAGCATCTAAAAAACGTAAGCTATATAATGGCTCATTGAGAACGGATTATTTCCAATATTGGGGTAAACGTAAACCAAGAGCATAATAAATAATAAGTTTAAAAGCTATCTAATCAACGATTAGGTAGCTTTTTTTATTTAAGATAAAAAAAATAAGTGTTATCTCTTTACTTATTAATAGTAAGTGATATACTAAGTTTATTCAAATAGAGAAGGGGAAATTAATTATGAAAACTCAATTATTAGATCTTATGGAACAACGTCGTTCAATTTACGCTTTAGGGGATAAAGTAAGTCAAACACCTGATGAAATTACTGGTGTTATCGAGGATGCTATAAAGAAATCACCAACATCATTCAATAATCAAACAATTAGAGCAGCAATTTTATATGGTAAAAATTCAGACATGGTTTGGGATATCGTTGAAAAACGTCTTAAATCTGAGGTTCCTAATGCTGAAGCATATAAGAAAACTCAAGAAAAGATTGCAACATTCCGTGCTGGATTTGGAACAATATTATACTTTATAGATACTGATGTTGTTGCTCAAAATGAAAAAGATTTTGCTTTATACGCTGATAACTTCAGAGTTTGGGCAGAACAAGGTTTGGGCGGTGCTCAACAAAGTGTTTGGACAGTATTAGCTGAAAATGGTATTGGCGCAAGTTTACAACATTATAATCCACTTATTGATACTGAAATTAAAAATGCGTTTAATATCCCTGGAAACTGGGAATTACGTGCACAAATGCCATTTGGTTCAATTGAAGCAGCGGCAGGAGATAAAGATTTCATGTTAGATGATGACAGATTCTTAGTTATTAAATAATAGTTCAAAAAGATGAAACTTAAGGTTTCATCTTTTTTTATGGAAAAATATAGAATATCTGATCAATTATGTTAAGCTTTAAATATAGAAGAATAATTTTATTGTGTTAGAGGAGATCATAAGCATGAAAAAATATCAAAAAACATATTTTTATCAACCCGAGCTAGCTAAAACGGTTATTTTATGGTCATGGACGTTCTGCTTATTTTTAGGTAGTTTATTATTATGGTTAGAGATAACAACATTACAAATTTGGACAATTGTTTTATTTATACTTTTTCTTATTGTATCAATTGTTCAAATCTTGAATCGTAAATTAATAGTTGACGACAAAAATATTAAGTTAACTAAGGTTATTCGAAAACATAATGAAATAATTGAAATTTCCGCAATAAAACAAGTTAAATTAAGAAGATTTGGACTATCTTTTTATTTAGCCAATAGTAAAAAGTCAGTTGTTTTGAATTCTAGAAGCAAGTTACAATTATACACGGACCTTAAAAAGGGAAATAAATGATGCCAATAGGTGTCATTTATTTTTTTATAAAAAAGAAATATTAAAAAGAGAAATAGCTTGAATATCCATTAAAATACGAACTATTTTTATTAATTTTTTAATTTCGTCCTTTTTTTGCTTTGACACAACGCTGAGTTGTTGATAGAATAGGTTTATTAAATTTGGAGGTAATCGAATGGCAAAGATAGCAATTGTAATGGGATCGATTTCCGACTGGACCACAATGAAATTTACGGCTAATTTATTAGATGAACTTGATATTGAGTATGATAAAAAAGTTATTTCGGCACATCGAATGCCAATAGAAATGATTAAATTTGCAGAAAGTGCGGATAAAAATGGGTATGAAGTTATTATTGCTGGTGCGGGTGGTGCCGCACATTTACCAGGAATGATTGCAGCTTCAACCGTCATCCCTGTAGTAGGCGTTCCGGTGCAGTCCCATGCGCTAAATGGAATAGACTCTTTACTGTCAATTGTTCAGATGCCTGCGGGAACACCCGTAGCAACTATGGCAATTGGTAAAGCAGGTGCAACAAATGCCGGCATCTTTGCCGCAAAAATTTGTGCCTTAAGTGATTCAACTATAAAAGATAATTTAAAGTCATATCAATTATCACTCCATCAAAAATCTTTGGAAAGTAGTGATTTACTTGATTAAAAGGATATTACCAGGACAAACAATTGGTATTATTGGTGGTGGTCAGCTAGGACAAATGATGACAACGTCTGCAAAAGAAATGGGTTATCGTGTGATTATATTAGATCCGCAAAAAGATTGCCCAGCTGCTCAGGTTGCGGACAAACAAGTGATTGCAGATTATGACGATGAGATTGCTATTTTAAATCTTGCAAAAATGTGTGATGTACTAACGTTTGAGTTTGAAAATGTAGATGCTGATACGATTGATGCAGCAAAGCAATATTGCTATGTTCCACAAGGGTCGACTGCACTGCGTATTTCACAAGATAGAATTAGTGAGAAACAATTTTTGGAAGCTCATAATTATCCAATCGCACCATTTAAATTAATACAAAGTTTTGATGATTTAGAAAATGCCATTAAAATAACTGGGTACCCATCAATTTTAAAAACGATTCGTGGCGGATATGATGGTAAAGGACAAGTTATTTTAAAGACAAGTGCTGATTTGATTGAAGCGGGAAAATTGATTCAAAATAGAACATGCGTGTTAGAAGGCTTTGTTCAGTTTGATCGTGAAGTTTCCGTTATCATTGCTAGAAATGAATTAGGCCAACAAAGTATTTTTCCGATTATCGAAAATCAACATCGTCATAATATTTTACATGAGAGTTCTTGTCCGAGTCGTTTATCGATTGAGACAAGAAAAGAAGTTGAAATTATTGCAAGTCAAATTGCTGATGATTGTTTGTCTGTTGGAACAATGGGGATTGAATTTTTTGTTTCAGATTCAGGTGGCGTTTATGTTAATGAAATTGCACCTAGACCACATAATTCCGGACATTTAACAATTGAGGCCTGTTCCTTATCACAATTTGAAGCGCATATTAGAGGAATTTGTAATTTACCAATGTTAAAACCACAGTTGTTAAGTCATGCTATTATGATTAATATTTTGGGACAACATGTCCAGTCAGTATTAAATGAAATTCAAAATGAAGGTCAATGGCGGTTTCATTTTTATGGTAAAAATGAAGCAAAACAAGATCGTAAGATGGGTCATGTAACGATATTAACCGATAATATTGAGCAAGCTAAAATTGATGTATATCAAACGAAAATTTGGGATTAAGAGAGGAAGATAAAAATGATTGATCGTTATACAAATGCTGAGATGGGTGCCATATGGTCAGATGAAAATAAATATAAAGCTTGGTTAGAAGTTGAAACATTAGCTAGTGAGGCTTGGGTTGAACTAGGCCATGTTCCAGCAGAAGACGCTGAAAAAATTCGTAAAAATGCTAGTTTTGATATTGATCGTATTTTAGAAATTGAACAAGAAACAAAGCATGATGTCGTTGCCTTTACAAGAGCTGTCTCAGAATCTCTAGGGGAAGAACGTAAGTGGGTTCATTATGGATTAACTTCTACAGATGTAGTTGATACAGCGTATGGATCTATTTTAAAACAGGCTAATGAAATTTTGCGTAAGGATATTGAAGAATTTATGGCTGTTTTAGCTGATAAAGCAGTTGAATATAAAGATACTGTTATGATGGGTAGAACACACGGTGTACATGCTGAACCAACAACATTTGGATTGAAAATTGCATTGTGGTATTCTGAAATGAAACGTCATCAAATTCGTTTTAATGATGCAGCATTAGATGTTGAAGCTGGAAAAATTAGTGGTGCTGTAGGAACATTTGCCAATATCCCAATGTTTGTGGAAACTTATGTTTGTGAGCATCTTGGAATTAGACCTCAAGAAATATCGACACAAGTCTTACCACGAGATTTACATGCTAATTATGTTTCTGAGATGGCTCTTCTTGCAACATCGATTGAAAAAATGGCAACAGAAATTCGTGGATTACAAAAAAGTGAGACACGAGAAGTTGAAGAATATTTCGCTAAAGGCCAAAAAGGTTCATCAGCTATGCCACATAAACGTAATCCAATTGGTTCAGAAAATATTACAGGGTTAGCGCGTGTCATTCGAGGACATATGGTCACTGCCTTCGAAGATGTTACATTATGGCATGAACGAGATATTTCACATAGCTCTGCAGAACGTATTATATTACCCGATACAACTATTTTATTAGATTACATGCTACGTCGCTTTACAAAAATAGTTAAAGAATTAACAGTATTTCCGGAAAATATGAAAAAAAATATGGACCGTACTTTTGGTCTTATTTACAGCCAAAGAGTTTTACTTAAATTAATTGATAGTGGCATGTCTAGAGAGGCTGCATATGATTTAATTCAACCTAAGACGGCAATCTCTTGGGATCAACAAATACAGTTCCGTCCCTTATTAGAAGCAGATGAACAAATAATGTCTGCATTAACTCAAGCAGACTTAGATGATGCTTTTGATTATCATTATCATATTAGAAATGTTGATGCTATTTTCGAACGAATTGGTCTCATTTAAAGAAATATGTAAACCATAAAGTTATTTTAATAGCTTTATGGTTTTTTGTTTGCCATAATACGAACTTTAAATTAAAAAAATATAAAAATAATCGTATTTTACCTTGATAAATTATATAGTAATTGTTAAACTATATTTGTAAAGAACGAACTATTTAGTTAAAAAGTATATTTTTATATGTTTTTATTCTTAAGGGGGCTATTCGCTTGGATCAATTGATTTACGAAGGAAAAGCTAAAGATGTTTATCAAACTAATGATGAAGAAGTATTAAGAATGGTATACAAAAACCAAGCTACCGCACTTAATGGTAAACGGAAAGAAGAAATATTAGGTAAGGGATTATTAAGCCATCAAATATCTGATATTATTTTTTCTTATTTAATGGCAAACGGTATTAAAACACATTTCATTGAAGATGTTTCTAAAACCGAACAATTAGTTAAAAAAGTTGAAATAATTCCAATTGAAGTTGTTTTACGAAATACTATTGCAGGTAGTTTTGCTCGTAAATTTGATCAAGTTGAAGGAACTAAATTAACAGTTCCTGTTATTGAATACTATTATAAGAATGATGCTCTAGACGATCCTGGAATAAATGAGTCACAAATTTTTGCGTTAAATTTTGCGACTAAAATAGAAATGGACGAAATAAAGAAACAAGTCCTTCATATTAATCAGCTACTGTATAAATTATTTAAAGACATCAATATTGATTTAATTGATTTTAAACTTGAATTCGGTCGGTATCATGGGGAACTTATTTTGGCAGATGAATTTTCACCTGATAATGCACGTTTATGGGATTCGAAGACACATAAATCATTAGATAAGGATATTTTCAGAAAAAACCAAGGTAGCATTATTCCAGTATATCAAGATGTTTTAAACCGACTAAAAAATCGAAATGAGGTCAAATAATGTATAGTGTAAAAGTTTACGTTACATATAAAGAATCAGTTTTAGATCCGCAAGGTCAAGCTGTTAATGAAGCGATTAACCGATTAGGATTCTCAGGTGTTAGTGACGTTCGAGTTGGTAAATATTTTGTGTTAAAGGTTGAAGCAACTGAATTAGAGATAGACCAAAAAATTGATGCGATTTGTGATAAATTATTAGCTAATCCAAATATGGAGCAATATCGTTACGAACTTGAAAAAGTGGAGGCTTAATCATGAAATTTGCAGTTGTTGTATTTCCTGGTTCAAATTGTGATTATGATTTACTTCACGCTATTCGGGATGGTTTACATGAACAAGCTGAGTTTGTGTCGTATACAGAGGAATCTCTTGATGGTTTTGATGGTGTATTACTTCCAGGTGGATTTTCATACGGCGATTACTTAAGAAGTGGGGCAATTGCCAGTTTATCACCCATTATGAATGAAGTGAGACGTTTTGCGGATGAAGGTAAACTAGTGTTTGGAACCTGTAATGGATTTCAAATGTTAACGGAAATGCAACTACTTCCAGGTGCATTAATTCAAAATAAAAATATTAAATTTATTTGTAAGCCAGTTACTTTGGAAATTGTTAATAATCAAACGCGTTTTACAACTGATTATAAAACGCAAACGACAATTGAATTACCAATTGCTCATGGCGAGGGTAATTATTATTGTGATGATGAAACATTAGCTTCTCTTAAGAAAAATAATCAAATTATTTTTAGATATCAAGATAACCCAAATGGAAGTATTGATAATATTGCTGGAATTATTAATGAGCGTGGAAATGTACTTGGTATGATGCCGCATCCAGAACGTGCTATTGAAGCATTGCTCGGTTCAACGGACGGCCTAAATTTATTTAAATCGATGTTAACGACATACACAGAGGGAGTGGGTTAATTTGGTTACAAAACAAGAACCGACGGCACAAATAATTGAAGATACCAAATTATATCAAAATTGGGGATTAACTGATTCAGAATATAAGTTAATTAAAGATGATATTTTAAGTCGTCAACCTAACTATACTGAAACTGGTTTATTTTCAGTAATGTGGAGTGAGCATTGTTCTTACAAAAATTCCCGCCCCGTTTTAAAACATTTTCCAAATTCTGGGCCGCAAGTTTTACAAGGACCTGGAGAAGGTGCTGGTGTTATTGATATTGGTGATGGTAAAGCAGTTGTATTTAAAGCTGAAAGCCATAATCATCCCTCAGCTGTTGAACCCTATGAAGGTGCCGCAACAGGTGTCGGCGGTATTATCAGAGATATTTTTTCAATGGGGGCAACACCTATTGCACTTCTTGACAGTTTACGTTTCGGTGAACTAGATAATGAGCACACTAAGTATCTTGTTTCAGAAATTGTAGCTGGTATCGGAGGATACGGTAACTGTATTGGTATTCCAACTGTTGGTGGAGAAATAGGATTTGATCCTTGTTATGAGGGTAACCCACTAGTAAATGCAATGTGTGTTGGACTGATTGATCATAAAAATATTCAAAAAGGCCAGGCAAAAGGTGATGGAAATCTAGTTATTTATGTTGGTGCTAAAACGGGTCGTGATGGTATTCATGGGGCAACGTTTGCTTCTGATGAATTTGCTGATGATAAAGAAACACAGCGTTCAGCTGTTCAAGTTGGTGATCCATTCATGGAAAAATTATTAATGGATGCTTGTCTCGAACTTATTCTAGATCATCCAGACTGGTTAGTTGGTATTCAAGATATGGGAGCTGCTGGATTAGTTTCGTCAACTGCTGAAATGGCCTCGAAAGCTAAATCAGGGATGGTACTTGATTTAGATAACGTTCCACAACGTGAAACTAATATGTCTGCTTACGAAATGATGTTATCTGAATCTCAAGAACGGATGGTTCTTTGTATTAAACCTGAATTTGAAACTAAAGTTATCAATTTATTTAAAAAATATGATTTAGAAGCCGTTAATATCGGGTATGTAACAGAAAATACGGATTATGTTTTAATACATGAGGGAAAAATTGTTGCTAATATTCCCGTTGATTCTTTAGCAAGTGATGCACCAGTCTATCATAAGGAACAAAAAGAACCTGCAAGAATCAGCAAATTTAAAGCGCAGTCTGATTTTATACCTGAAATAGAAAATACGAAGCAAACTTGGTTAGATTTGTTACAACAACCAACAATCGCATCCAAAAAATCATTGTACGAAACGTACGATTCTCAAGTTAAAGTCAATACAGTGGTTAGACCTGGTAGTGATGCAGGTGTTATTCGAATTAGAGAAACTAATAAGGCACTCGCAATGACAACAGATTGTAATGCGCGTTATATTTACTTGAATCCTAAGGTTGGTGGTCAAATTGCTGTTTCTGAAGCAGCGCGTAACATAGTTGCATCTGGTGGACAACCACTCGCTATTACAGATTGCTTAAATTATGGACGTCCTGAAAATCCAGAAATTTTTTGGGAATTTGATCAAAGTGCTATCGGTATTTCTGAAGCATGTGACTTATTTAATACACCTGTTATTTCTGGTAATGTCTCTTTATATAATGAATTTAATGAACAAGCCATTTATCCAACGCCAATGATTGGAATGGTTGGTTTAATTAAAGATGTTAAAAATATAACAACGCAAGATTTTAAACATGCTAATGATTTAATTTATTTAGTGGGTACAACTTATAATGATTTTAATGGTTCAGAAATTCAGAAAATGACTACTAACGAGATTTCCGGAGATATTAAACATTTTGATTTAAAGACTGAACAAAGTAACCAAGCGTTTGTTTTAGAAGCTATCGAATCTGGTTTAGTCGAAAGTGCACATGATTTATCTGAAGGTGGTCTAGCCGTTGCTTTAAGTGAATCCGTATTTAAAAACGATTTAGGTATTGATATTAATGTAAATATGACAGATGCACAACTTTTCTCAGAATCACAATCGCGATTCATTTTATCGATTAAATCAGAAAATAAGACAGATTTTGAAAATTTAATGAATCAAACTGCTGAAAAAATTGGCTGTGTTACAGCAGACCAATTAATTAACGTGACGACAAAAGGGAGTAAGATAACTCTTACAACTTCTGAAGCCAAACAAGTTTGGGAGGATGCAATTCCGTGCCTAATGAAATAAGAAGTTTAAATGAAGAATGTGGTGTTTTTGGTGTTTGGGGAAATGAAGATGCAAATCAGATTACCTATTTTGGTCTGCATAGTTTACAACATCGCGGCCAAGAAGGTGCAGGAATTGTATCAAATGATGAAGGTAAACTAATTGGTTATAGAGGATTAGGATTACTATCAGATGTTTTTAGAAATCCTGAAAAAATAAAAAAATTAACCGGTAATGCAGCTATTGGACATGTACGTTATGCAACGGCCGGTAGTAACGGAATTGATAACATTCAGCCATTTTTATTTGATTTTTACGATACACAGTTTGCCTTAGCCCATAATGGTAATTTAACTAATGCGGTAACGCTTAGAAATGAGTTAGAGCAAGATGGGGCTATTTTCAAATCAAGTTCGGATTCAGAGGTTTTGATGCACTTAATTCGTCGTTCATCACAAGACACTTTGCATGAACAGGTTAAAGACGCATTAAATCAAGTACATGGTGGGTTTGCTTACTTATTAATGACGTCAAACTACATGATTGCGGCACTTGATCCAAATGGATTTAGACCACTATCTATTGGTCAAATGGTAAATGGTGCTTACGTCGTTGCAAGTGAAACCTGTGCTTTAGATTCTGTTGGGGCAGAATTCGTTCGCGATGTGAACCCTGGTGAAATCGTCACTATTACTGACGAAGGGCTATCAATTGACGTTTATACAACTGAAACTAAAATGTCAATTTGTTCAATGGAATATATTTATTTTGCAAGACCGGATTCGGATATTTGTGGGATTAATGTCCATTCTGCTCGTAAAAGAATGGGTCGCAAACTAGCACGAGAAACGGGTATTGATGCAGATATGGTTATTGGTGTACCAAATTCCTCATTGTCTGCAGCTAGTGGTTATGCAGAAGAAAGTGGCATTCCTTATGAAATGGGATTAGTTAAAAATCAATATATTGGCCGGACCTTTATTCAACCCACCCAAAGACTTAGAGAACAAGGGGTGCGAATGAAATTATCAGCTGTTAAAAGCGTGGTTAAGGGTAAAAAGATTATTTTAGTCGATGATTCAATTGTTCGGGGGACAACGAGTAAACACATTGTTAGATTGTTAAAAGAAGCTGGAGCTGCTGAAGTTCATTTGCGAATTGCGTCACCACCTCTTAAATACCCTTGTTTTTATGGGATTGATATTCAAAAGCAATCTGAATTAATTGCCGCAAATAAATCAATTGAAGAAATGAAGGCTATTATTGGGGCAGACTCATTAGCATTTCTAAGTGAAGCTGGATTAATTGCTTCAATTGGTTTGAATTTAGATGCCCCATATTCAGGACTATGTATGGCTTACTTTAATGGTGATTATCCAACGCCATTATATGATTACGAGGATGAGTATTTAGCAAACTTAACGACAGAAAAGTGAGGACTTCAAAATGGTAAATGCTTATCAAAAATCGGGTGTTGATGTGAATGCAGGGTATGACGTCGTTAATCGAATTAATAAACAAATGTCACTGGTAAATGAAACAAGTTCAGTTGGTGGATTTGGAGGACTCTTTGATCTCAGTCGATTAGGTATTATAGAGCCACTTATGGTTTCAGGTACTGATGGCGTTGGCACCAAATTGATGGTTGCCTTTGAAACAAATCGACATGACACAATTGGGATTGATTGTGTGGCTATGTGTGTTAATGACATTGTTGCTCAGGGTGCAACGCCTCTATACTTTTTGGACTACTTAGCGACTGGCAAAACTGAACCTCAAAAAATTGAAAGTATTATTTCTGGGGTAATTAAAGGATGTCAAACAGCACATATGAATCTTATTGGTGGTGAAACAGCTGAAATGCCAGGGATGTATCAAAAAACACATTATGATATGGCCGGATTTGCGGTTGGTGTTGTTGAAAAAAGTCAATTAATAGATGGTCATTCAATTCAAGAAAATGACATTTTAATTGGAATTTCGTCAACCGGTATTCATTCAAATGGATTCTCACTTGTTAGAAAGATATTTCTTGAAGACATGGCTTTTAATTTAGATGAAGCTTTACCAGAAATACCTAATGAATCACTTGCTGAAATATTAATGACACCAACAAAAATTTATGTAGATGATCTGATTCCTTTATTTCAAGATAATTTGATTAAAGGCGCAGCACATATTACAGGTGGTGGCTTTATTGAAAATATACCAAGAATGTTACCAGAAGGGCTAAAAGCAACAATTAATCTAGGATTATGGCCAGTACTACCAATTTTTGATGCCATCTCTAGATACGGTGAGATACCCCATTCAGAGATGTATGAAATTTTTAATATGGGTATTGGAATGGTTTTGGCTGTTGATAAAGCTAACGTTGAACAGGTGCTGACACAATTAAATAAAGAAACTGTACACGCTTATGAAATAGGCAGTATAGAAATTAAAAATACTGATCAAACGGTCGAATTGGTAGGTAAATAAAATGGTCAAAGTAGCAATTTTTGCATCAGGGACCGGTTCTAATTTTGAATTTATTGCAGATAATCAGGCATTAAAAGATGCAGGATTAGAAATTGAAGTTTTAGTTTGTGATCGACCAAAAGCGGCTGTCATTAAAAAGGCAGCACGTAGAGGAATTCCAACCTTTATTATTCAACCTAAAGACTTTGAAAATCGTAGTCATTATGAACAAGTGATTGTTAATGAATTAGCTAAGTATCAAATCGACACCATTTTATTGGCGGGTTATATGCGTGTGATTACAAGTACATTATTGAGTAAGTATCCGATGGAAATTATTAATATTCATCCCGCAATGTTACCCCTTTTTCCAGGTATTCATGGAATTGAGGATGCGTATAAGGCAGGTGTTAGTGTAACTGGTGTGACGATACACTACATTGACGAAGGTGTTGATACGGGGCCAATTATAGCGCAACAAAGTATTCCTATTTTACCAAATGAAACACTTGAACAATTGGAAAGTAAGATTCATGATGTTGAACACCAACTATATCCAAAGGTGATTCTAAATTTATTAAACAATAAAAAGGGAGATTAATAAGATGAAAAGAGCTTTGATAAGTGTATCTGATAAAACTGGTGTTGCAGACTTCGCTCAGGGATTAATCAAACGTGGATTTGAAATTATTTCAACTGGTGGTACGTTTAATATTTTAAAGGATGCCGATATCGCTGTAATTAGAATTGAAGATGTGACTCACTTTCCAGAAATGCTTGATGGACGAGTTAAAACATTACACCCAATGATTCATGGTGGGTTATTAGCAAGGCGTGACAATCCAGCTCATATGGCTAAATTAGAAGAAGAACATATTGCCTTAATCGATTTAGTTTGTGTAAACTTATATCCCTTTAAAGAAACGATTGAAAAACCTGGTATTACTGAGTCAGAAGCTATTGAGCAAATCGATATTGGTGGGCCTTCAATGTTGCGTTCTGCTGCCAAAAATTTTGAATCTGTTTATGTTGTTGTCGATAAAGCTGATTATCCGTCTGTTTTAGATAAACTCGATGATGATAAAATGGATAATCAGTTTCGTCGACAATTAGCAGCTAAAGCGTTTAGACACACGGCTGCATATGATACTTTAATATCATCTTATTTAACAAAAGAATTAGAAATTGAATTTCCTGAAAAATTGTCATTAACATATGATTTCAAACAAGGAATGCGTTATGGTGAAAATGCACATCAAAAAGCGGCTTTCTATCAATCAGCTTTACCAAATGCTTTTTCGATTGCTGCCGCTAAACAATTACATGGTAAAGAGTTATCGTATAACAATATTAAAGATGCCGACGCTGCTTTAAAAGTTGTCTCAGAATTTAAGCAACCTGCTGTCGTTGCGATGAAACATATGAATCCTTGTGGGGTTGGTACTGGAGAAACGATTAATGCTGCATGGAAAAAAGCATTTGATGCTGATAAAACGTCAATTTTCGGAGGCATTATTGCCTTAAATCGTGAAGTTGATTTAGAAACAGCAACTGAATTACATCATTTATTCCTTGAAATTATTATCGCACCAAACTTCACAGATGCTGCATATGATATTTTAGCTAAGAAGAAAAATCTTCGTGTTATGACAATTGATTTCAGTCAAAAGGACCAAGCTGATAAATATGAATATGTCTCAGTGATGGGTGGCTTACTTGTTCAAGAACGTGATCAAGTCATTGACCAAATGGAAGAATTAAAAACGGTAACTGAAAAATTACCAACAAGTGATGAAAAAGAAGCAATATTATTCGCTCAAAGAATTGTGAAGCATGTTAAGAGTAATGCGATTGTAATTGCAACTAAGGATCAAACACTTGGAATTGGTGCGGGTCAAATGAACCGTGTCGGATCGGTTAAAATTGCGTTAGAGCAAGCACTAGAACATGGGATGGTAGAACCATTTGTCTTAGCTTCAGATGCTTACTTCCCAATGGATGATAGTGTTGAATATGCTGCTGATCATGGTATTACGGCAATTATTCAACCGGGAGGGTCAATTAAAGACCAAGAGTCAATTGATATGGCTAATCGCAAAAATATTGCTATGGTATTTAGTGGCCGTCGTCATTTCAAACATTAAATTGTTAAAATGAGTCTATCTTTTTAACCTATGAAAGGATTATTTTAAATAATGAAAATTTTAGTTATTGGTTCTGGCGGACGTGAACATGCCATCGCACGTAAATTTATTGAAAGTGATACTGTCTCAGATGTTTACTGTTTACCCGGAAACCCTGGGATGAATAACAACGGGATTAAATCTGTGGGTATTGATATCACTAATTGGATTGGCATGACAACCTTTGTCCGTGAAAATGACATTGATTGGACTTTTGTTGGACCAGAAATTCCACTGATAGATGGCATAACTGATTTTTTTCGTGAAGAAAACCTAGTTATATATGGGCCTTCAAAAGCCGCTGCCCAGTTAGAGGGGTCAAAGGAATTTGCGAAACAAGTTATGGCGTCAGCCAATATCCCGACAGCTAACTATCAGACATTTACCGATTACCAGACTGCATTAGATTATATGACGCACCAATCATTCCCAATAGTTATTAAAGCAAATGGATTAGCTGGTGGTAAGGGCGTTATTATTGCTCAAGATCTATCAGAAGCAACTGATGCTTTGCGTTCATTTTTAGTCCAACAACAATTTAATACAACAGAAGTATTAATTGAAGAGTACCTTGAGGGTGAAGAATTTTCATTGATGGCATTTATTGATCGAGATAAAGTTTATCCGATGCCAATTTCTCAAGACCATAAACGGGCATTTGAGGGAGATAATGGTCCTAATACCGGCGGAATGGGCGCATATTGTCCAGTTCCACAAATTTCAGAAGATGTTGTTACGGAATCAATTGAAAAAATTGTTCAGCCAACAGCGGATGAAATGATGAAACGTGGTATTCCATTCACAGGTATTTTATATGTGGGAGTAATTTTAACTAAAGACGGTCCAAAAGTAATTGAATACAATGTTCGGTTTGGCGACCCCGAAACTGAAGTCGTATTACCAAGATTAAAAACGGATTTTGCATTAGTTATTTCAAAATTATTGCAGCATGAAAGTCCATCTTTACAATGGGAAACAGAGGGAATCACTCTAGGTGTCGTTATTGCCGCTGATGGGTATCCAGAAAATCCTGAAAAAAATATTACATTACCCAATTTAAGTGACTTTAAGTCACTTTCCAACAGAATTGATTTTGCAGGTGTAAAATTAGTTGATAAGAAATTAGTTAGTGCAGGTGGACGCATTTATATTATGCATGAATCAGGCGTAGACATGGCAGATGCACAACAGAAACTTTATCAGTTAATTGCTGATTTTGAAGCACACAAAACATTTTACAGAATGGATATTGGTTATAGGGCGAATCTAAAATAAAAAAACGTTCATGTTTACTTATAGTACAAGTAAGCATGAACGTTTTATGAGTTTATGACAGATTAATTAGTGACAATTGAAACATTTGCGGCCTGTAAACCACGGCTACCTTCTTTAATTTCAAATGTTACATTTTGACCAGTTCCAAGTACTTTAAATGCGTCAGATTGTATAGCGGTATAATGGACAAATATCTCTTTTTCATCACCATAAGCAATGAATCCATAACCTTTTTGTGCGCTAAACCATTCAACAATGCCAGATTCCATATCAAACGCCTCCCAAAATTGGTCGTAAAGTTTAAGTACTTCTACAGTATAGGTAACTTTAACCAGTAGTGCAACTAATGACAATCGCAGTTTTCTCAGTTATACTTAAAAGAACTTAATATGAAGGGATGATCAATTTGAACGATATAGAAATTGCACAAAAAAACGTGATGAAACCAATCGAAGAAGTAGCTAACGAGATTGGTTTGAAAAAAACTGATATTGAACCATATGGTAATTTTAAGGCAAAAATAAACTTACCTTTAGATTTACCTAAAAATAAAAATTCTAAGTTAATTCTCGTTACAGCAATTAGTCCCACTCCAGCTGGAGAAGGTAAATCAACCGTAACAGTTGGTTTAGGGGATGCTATGCATCGTTTGAATGAGAAAGTTATGATTGCTCTCAGAGAACCTTCTTTAGGTCCTGTTATGGGGATGAAGGGTGGCGCAACTGGTGGTGGTTATTCTCAAGTTGTCCCAATGGAAGATATTAATTTACACTTTACAGGTGATATGCATGCTTTAACAACTGCAAATAATACACTTGCTGCTTTGATTGATAATCATATTCAGCAAGGTAACGATTTAAAAATTGATCAAAGACGTATCATTTGGAAACGAGTACTTGATATTAACGATCGTGCATTACGCCATGTTGTAGTAGGCCTTGGTGGCCCAATGCAAGGGATACCTAGAGAAGATGGATTTGATATTACAGTTGCCAGTGAATTAATGGCTATTTTGTGTTTGTCAAAAGATATTAAAGATCTAAAATCAAGAATCAGTGATATTGTTGTAGCATACAATATAGATAAAAAACCAATTACAGTTGCTGATTTAGGTGTAACTGGTGCAATTAGTTTGTTATTAAAAGATGCAATTAAACCTAATTTAGTTCAGACTTTAGAGCATACACCTGCCATTATTCACGGCGGACCTTTTGCTAATATCGCACATGGCTGTAATAGTGTTCTTGCAACACAAACTGCCTTACAATTGGGCGACTATGCAATTACGGAAGCGGGATTTGGGGCTGACTTAGGTGCTGAAAAATTTCTTGATATCAAAACACCAATCTTAGGTAAGACACCTGATACAATTGTTCTTGTTGCTACAATCCGCGCTTTGAAAATGCATGGCGGAGTTGCTAAAACTGAATTGAATACTGAAAATGTTGCTGCTTTAAAAGCAGGATTTGTTAATTTAAAGAAGCATGTTGAAAGTATGCAGCGTTATGGCATTCCAGTTGTTGTTGCTATTAACAAGTTTACTGCTGATACAGATCTTGAAGTCCAAACTTTGATTGAACTTACCTCTGAAATTGGTGTTTCCGCTATACCTGCAGATGTTTGGGGACAAGGTGGTGCCGGTGCTCTTGATTTAGCAAAAAAGGTGATTGAAACAACGAATGAGATTCATGAATTTAAAGCATTGTACGAGGCTGATGATTCTGCTGAAACTAAAATTGAAAAAATTGTTAAAACGATTTATGGTGGCGCTAAAGTTGAATATGCACCTAAAGCAAAACAGCAATTACGTCAGTTTAAAGAATTGGGATGGGATAAATTACCTATTTGTATGGCAAAAACACAGTATTCATTGTCAGATAATGCTAAACTGTTAGGAGCACCTACGGAATTTACAATTCATATACGTGAATTTAATCCTAAATTAGGATCGCGTTTCTTAGTTGCACTAACTGGAAATGTCCTAACGATGCCTGGATTACCTAAAGATCCAGCTGCAAATCATATGGATATTGACGATAATGGCCTAATTTCAGGGTTATATTAATTAAGAATTAAGAGGATTTAATATGATTTTATATGCATTATTAGCAATAATTATTTTAGTTGTAGATCAAGTAGTGAAATACGTGGTTTCAGCTAATATTGCGTTGAACACGAGTCAAACAGTTATACCTAATTTTTTATCGATTGCTAATATTAGAAACGATGGTGCAGCTTGGAGTTTACTGGCTGGAAAACAATGGTTCTTTTTTATTGTTTCTGTTTTAGCATTAGGATTAATGATTTATTACTTTTATAAATATAGAACAAACATGGGCTATAAGTTCAGCATTACATTGATGATTGCTGGAACATTAGGCAACTTTATTGATCGATTGAGATTTGGTTATGTTGTTGATATGTTTCAAACAGATTTTGTTAACTTTCCAATTTTTAACGTGGCGGATACTGCGTTAACAGTTGGCGTTATCATTTTATTAATAATTGTTTTAAAGGAAGACGATAAATGACAGAATTAGTAATTCAAGATGAGACAGGACGTCTCGATAAGGTTATTGCGAAGTTAATGCCTGAAATATCTAGATCAAAAGTACAACGCTGGATTGAAAGTGGCGATATTTTAGTTAATGGTAAAACAGAAAAGACTAAATATGCCGTCCAACCAGGAGATAAAATTAATTTAGTAGAACCTGAACCAGTTGAGTTAGATTTAATACCACAAGATATCCCATTAGACATTGTTTATGAAGATGATGATGTTATTGTTGTGAATAAACCGCAAGGTATGGTTGTTCATCCATCACCGGGGCATGCAGATGGTACATTAGTTAATGCATTATTATTCCATAGTCCTTTATCAACAATTAATGGTGCCTTTAGACCAGGAATTGTTCATCGAATTGATAAGGATACTTCTGGACTTTTAATGGTTGCTAAAAATGATAAAGCACATCAATCATTAGCTGCTCAATTGAAAGCAAAAACGAATATTCGTGAATATATTGCTTTAGTACACCAACCGATTAAAGAAGAATCAGGAATTATTAAAGCACCACTCGGTCGTTCACCAAAAGATCGTATGAAGCAAGCGGTTGTTAAAGATGGACGTCCAGCAGTGACACATTTTAAAGTGGAAAAAAATTATGAAAACTACTCACTTATTAAGTGTCAGTTAGAAACAGGTCGTACACATCAAATTCGTGTTCACATGCAATATATTGGGCACCCAGTTGTAGGTGATCCCTTATATGGGTCACGTAAAACAATTAAAGGGCATGGTCAATTTTTACATGCAGCTAAGCTTGGATTTAAGCATCCAACAACGGGTAAAGAGCTTATTTTTGAAGTACCAATCCCACCTATTTTTAAAAGTACGCTGGATTATCTTGACAAAACAAACGCTATCAGGTAACATGAAAATCAATAAAGTTCCTTTAAAATAGTCCTGTGAGACTAAAAGGTAATGTGCGAATAGATTTCTTTTCTAGAAGTCTGCCTCTTAGTCTAAGTATTTTTAGATTAGGGGGCTTTTTTATTGGAAAAAAGGAGGAATACTAGATGGCAAAAGAAGTAGTAGATTCGTTAGGTATGAAACGTGCTTTAACCAGAATGACATACGAAATTATTGAAAAGAATAAAGGTATTGATAATCTGGTACTGATTGGAATCAAAACAAGAGGCATCTATTTAGCAAGACGAATTGCGGATCGCTTAAAACAACTTGAAGGTGCTGATGTTTCAGTGGGTTCACTAGATATTGCACTTTATCGTGATGACCGACATGATGCAAGTTTAGGTAATGAACCAACTGTTAATACGCAAGGTGAACAAATTGATTTTGATATTACAGGTAAGCAAGTTATATTAATTGATGATGTTTTATATACTGGACGTACAATTAGAGCTGCACTTGATGCTTTAATGGATCAAGGAAGACCTCAAACTATTAATTTAGCCGTTCTTGTTGATCGAGGCCATAGAGAATTACCAATAAGAGCTGATTATGTTGGGAAAAATATTCCTACCTCGTCAGATGAACAAGTATCAGTTTCAGTAGAAGAAATTGATGGCAAAGACTCAATTGAAATTGAAAGAATTAAATAATAAATCGTTAAGATGTTCCAGAGAGAGCAAACGATTTAGAAATCTATTAGGGAATAACGTAGGCCCAAACTAGATTTCAACTTCGAACGCATCTCTCTATAGAGGTGCGTTTTTTATATAGAAAGGAAATGAGAAAATGAAAGAAAAGTTTAGAAATGATGATGCTGTACTTGATATCCATGATAGACCATCATTTGGGCAATGGATGGGATTATCAATTCAACATTTGTTCACGATGTTTGGAGCAACAGTTTTAGTACCTATTCTAGTCGGTTTGAACCCAAGTATTGCTTTATTTAGTTCAGGTGTAGGTACTTTGGTTTATATCGGAATTACAAATGGTAAAATTCCAGCTTACCTTGGTTCAAGTTTTGCTTTTATTGCGGTTATGCAAATGTTAATGAAAACATCCGGTTATCCGGCGGTTGCTCAAGGAACGATTGCAGCTGGATTAGTTTATCTGATTGTTTCAATTATTATCGGAAAAGTTGGTTCAGGTTGGCTTGATCGTATTTTACCACCAGTTGTCGTGGGGCCAGTTGTCATGGTCATCGGATTATCTATGGCAACAACAGCAGCAAGTAACGCGATGTTAAAATCGGGTACTTATGATATTAAATATGTTTGGGTCGCAATCTTCACCCTGGCCATTACAATATTTTTCAATATGTATCTTAAAGGATTCATTAGTTTAATTCCCATTTTATTAGGAATTGTCTGTGGCTACATTATGGCCGTCTTATGTGGAATCGTTGATTTTTCTACGGTAGAAAAGGCAAATTGGCTTACATTACCTGCATTCGATGTTGCATTTATAAATTACCAACCTAAAATTTATTGGAGCGCCATTATTGGTATGGCACCAATCGCATTTGTCACAATGACTGAGCATATGGGTCATATAATGGTTTTAAATAAATTAACGAAAAGAAACTTTTTCAAGGATCCTGGACTAAATAGAACCCTTTTCGGTGATGGTGTATCATCAATTATTGCTGGATTTGTTGGAGGTCCTCCAACAACTTCGTACGGTGAAAATATTGGTGTTTTAGCCATGACTAAGGTTCATAGTATTTGGGTGATTGGTGGCGCCGCATTCTTCGCCATTGTCTTTAGTTTCGTTGGAAAAATTAGTGCTTTGATTCAAAGTATTCCAGGACCAGTTATTGGTGGTATTAGTTTTCTACTCTTTGGTGTTATTGCTTCAAGTGGGTTAAGAATCTTAATCGATAATCAAATTGATTATGATAAAAAGCATAATCTGATGATTACTGCCAGTATCCTAGTGTTAGGAATTGGTGGCATGTACTTAAAAGTAGGCGATTTACAATTAACAAGTATTGCACTTGCAACAGTAGTAGGTATTGCACTAAACCTTATTTTACCTAAAGAAGCTAAAAGCGAAAAATAATAGGAGATGATATTTTGTTAGATAAAAAGACAAATTTAGTTCAGTTACAACATTTAGTATCAATCGAGGATCTATCTACAGAAGAAGTTGAAGCATTAATTGAAAGAGCTGAAAAGTTTAAACGAAATCCGTCATTATTTAACTTAAAACATCCTATCTTTACAACAAATTTATTTTTTGAAAATAGTACCAGAACACATAGTAGCTTTGAAGTAGCTGAGCAACGTATGAAATTAAACATTGTCTCATTTAATCCAAGTATTAGTGCACTCAGTAAAGGTGAAACTTTATACGATACTGTTTTAACAATGGGTGCTATTGGGACTCAAATCGCAGTTATCCGCCATCCTGAGAATGAATATTATCAACAATTAATTGGTGATAATGATTTGGGAGTTGGTATTATCAATGGTGGAGATGGGAGTGGACAACATCCTTCACAATGTTTACTCGATATGATGACGATTAAAGAAGAGTTTGGGACATTTAAAGACTTAAAAGTTGCAATTGTAGGAGATTTAACTAATTCGAGAGTTGCTAAAAGTAATATGCAATTATTAAAAAAATTAGGTGCTTCATTATACTTTTCAGGTCCAAAGGAATGGTTTTCTGAAGAATTTGAAGCATACGGTCAGTATTTAGAAATGGACGAATTAGTTGGTGAAGTTGATGTTATGATGATGCTACGTGTCCAACATGAGCGTCATACGGATGATAGTAAATTTTCGAAAAAGAATTATCATGAAAAATTTGGATTAAGTATTGAACGCGGTAAAAAATTAAAAAAACAAACAATTATTATGCATCCGGGTCCGATTAATAGAGATGTAGAATTAGCCAGTGAATTAGTTGAATGTGAACAATCACGATTTGTAAAACAAATGACGAATGGGGTATTTGTTAGAATGGCCATTTTAGAAGCTGTCATTAACGGACGTCATTTAATGGAGGCTAATAGAGCATGAAGAAATTAATTAAAAACGGAACCGTTTTTTTGAATCATAGTTTTAGCCAACAAGATATCTTGATTGAAGACGACAAAATTAAAGCAATTGGCACTAATTTAGCTGATGAACTGTTAAATGTTGATTTAGTTATTGATGCAGAACATTTAATTGTTGTACCCGGGTTAATTGACGTTCATGTCCATTACAGGGAACCTGGATTTGAATACAAAGAGACGATTAAGACAGGAAGTCAGGCCGCTGCCCGAGGTGGTTTTACCACAGTAGGAGCCATGCCTAATTTAGATCCTGTTCCTGATACGTTAGAACATTTTGCTGAAATAAAGCGACGTAATCAAAAAGACGGACAAGTACATATTTCCCAATATGCTGCAATTACCAAAGGTAGAACTTCTGAAGAATTAGTAAATTTTGGAGAATTAAAAAAAGCCGGGGCATTCGCCTTTACAAATGATGGCTCAGGTATTCAGACAGCTGGAACAATGTATCTTGCAATGAAAGAAGCAGTAAAGGTTAATTTACCACTTGTCTCTCATGTTGAAGATAACTCATTATTATTTGGTGGCGTCATGAACGAAGGTGTTCGTGCAAAAAATCTAGGGCTACCTGGTATTATGGGGGTTGTAGAATCATCACAATTAGCCCGAGATTTAATGCTTGCACAAAAAACGGGTGTTCACTATCATATGTGTCACGTTTCTACAAAAGAAAGTGTGGAATTAATTCGACTTGCTAAGAGTCATGGAATTAATGTTTCCTGTGAAGTTTCACCACATCATTTATTATTAACGGATTCAGACATTCATATGGATAATGGTAATTTTAAAATGAACCCCCCATTACGAACTGAAGAAGATCGCCTAGCTTTGATCGAGGGATTATTAGATGGCACAATCGATATGATTGCGACAGATCATGCACCACATAGTGAAGATGAAAAACGCGGTAGCATGCTTAATGCCGCTTTTGGTATAACTGGAAGTGAAACGGCCTTTCCGTTGTTATATACAAGAATGGTTAAAACAGGGATTTTAACATTAGCCCAACTTATTGTTCTAATGAGTGAAGCGCCAGCCAAACAGTTTAATCTAAATGGTGGTACGTTTGAGCCTGGTTCAGTAGCAGATATTGCAATTTTTGATATCAAAAATGAGCAAACAATTAATGAAGCAGATTATGTCTCAAAAGGTAAAAATAGTCCTTTTACAGGGCAAAAAATTTATGGGAAAACAATGTTAACGCTAGTTAGCGGTGAAATCAAATATGATAGTCGAAAGGTTGAGTAAATCATGAAACGATTCTTAATTTTAGAAGACGGAAGTATTTTTAAAGGATTTAGTTTTGGAGCAATGGCCTCAACTACTGGCGAAGTCGTTTTTACGACTGGAATGACAGGGTACCAAGAAACGATTACAGATCAATCATTCAGTAATCAAATTATCACGTTTACTAATCCTATTATTGGTAATTATGGTGTTAATTTGGATGATTATGAATCAATAGAACCTTCATGCAAGGGCGTTATCGTTAATAATGTTGCTAGGGTTTCTAGCAATTGGCGTCAACAATTAACCTTAGATGAATTTTTAAAACAGAAGGATATTCCTGGAATATATGGCATTGATACACGCGAATTAACAAAGAAATTACGAAATGTAGGAACGATGAAAGGAAGCATTATTGATTCCGATGCTGATTTAAATCATGCCTTTGATGCAATGAGTGCAACTGTACTCAACCAAAATATCGTCCAACAAGTTTCAACGATTAAACCCTATCCTAATCCTGGAACAAAATTAAACATTGTATTAGTCGATTTTGGGTTAAAGCACAGTATTTTGCGAGAGTTATCTAAGCGTGATTGCAACGTAATTGTTTTACCGTATAATGCAACTGCAAAACAAATATCTGATTTACAACCTGATGGTGTCCTATTATCGAATGGGCCAGGGGATCCCAAAACTTTACCGGAGGTTGTTGAGATGATCAAAATGATACAACCTAAATTTCCGATTTTTGGTATTTGTTTAGGACATCAGTTACTAGCACTAGCAAACGGTGCAGATACATATAAAATGAAATTCGGACATCGTGGATTTAATCATCCGGTTAGAGAAATTGCAACTGGACGAATTGATTTCACCTCACAAAATCATGGATTTGCGGTGGATAGCGATTCTATCGATTCAGATAAACTGATAGTGACACATCGTGAAATTAATGACGAGTCTGTTGAAGGAATTAAACATAAAACTGATCCAGCATTTAGTGTCCAATTTCATCCGGATGCTGCGCCTGGTCCACATGATGCAGATTATTTATTTGATGAATTTATTGAAATGATAAACCGAGTTGGGAGAAAATAAATATGCCTAAGAGAAATGATATCCATAAAATAATGGTTCTTGGATCTGGTCCTATTATTATTGGTCAGGCCGCAGAGTTTGATTATTCTGGTACACAAGCTTGTTTATCTTTAAAAGAAGAGGGTTACGAAGTTGTTTTAGTGAATTCCAATCCAGCTACAATTATGACGGATAAAGAAGTTGCAGACGAAGTGTACATTGAACCTTTAACGGTAGAATCAGTTTCAGGTATTTTACGTAAAGAGTATCCAGATGCCATTGTACCAACTTTAGGTGGTCAAATTGGCCTTAATTTAGCTATGGAATTGTCTCAATCAGGTATATTAGATGAATTAAACATTGAATTATTAGGTACTAAATTAAAATCAATTGATCAAGCTGAAGATCGTGAACAATTTAAACAATTAATGCAAGAGTTAAATGAACCCGTTCCGGAATCACTAACTGTTGAAACCTTAGAGAGTGCGCTAGAATTTGCAGATATTGCAGGATACCCAGTTATTGTTAGACCTGCATTTACAATGGGTGGGACTGGTGGTGGTCTATGTAAAACAGCTGAAGAACTTAGTAAAACGGTTGTTAATGGATTAGAGCTATCACCAACAACACAATGCTTGATAGAAAAGAGTATTGCAGGATACAAGGAAATTGAATTTGAGGTTATGCGAGACCACGCTGATAATGCAATTGTTGTTTGTAGCATGGAAAATTTTGATCCTGTTGGTATTCATACAGGAGACTCTATTGTCTTTGCACCAACTCAAACCTTATCTGATAGAGAGTATCAGATGTTACGAGACGTATCCTTGAAATTAATTAGGGCCTTAAAAATAGAAGGTGGTTGTAATGTACAACTTGCTCTAGATCCTCATAGTTTTAAATATAATATTATAGAAGTTAATCCGCGTGTAAGTCGTTCATCAGCATTAGCTTCAAAAGCAACGGGATACCCAATTGCGAAGATAGCTGCCAAAATAGCAGTTGGATTGAATTTAGATGAGATTTTAAATCCAGTGACTAAAACAACTTTTGCTGAATTCGAACCAGCATTGGACTACGTTGTTGCTAAAATACCACGTTGGCCATTTGATAAGTTCAATCGAGCAAATCGTTCACTTGGAACGCAAATGAAGGCAACTGGTGAGGTTATGGCAATTGGTCGTAATATGGAAGAAAGCTTGTTAAAAGCAGTTCGATCTTTAGAAATTGATGAAGATTACTTGTGCTTAGATAATGCTCAAAATGCAACTGACTCCCAACTTGAAAACCAGTTGGTTAATGCAACTGACCAGAGATTGTTTTATTTAACAGAAGCAATACGTCGCGGGTACACAATTGAAGAAATTGAAAAACTAACAAAAATAAATTTAGTCTTTTTGGATAAATTAAAACACATAGTCGAAATTGAAATGTCGCTAAGTATCAATATTAAAGATATTGACGTCCTTATTGAAGCTAAAAAACATGGTTTTAGTGATAAAGTTATTGCTGATATTTGGCACGAAACTTCGGAGGATATTAGAAAGTTTAGAATAGAAAATAATATTATTCCAGTTTATAAAATGGTTGATACCTGTGCTGCGGAATTTGAATCAGCCACACCATACTTTTATAGTACGTACGAACATGAGAATGAGAGTTTAAAGAGTAAAAAACAAGCAATTATGGTTATTGGTTCTGGTCCCATTAGAATTGGTCAAGGTGTTGAATTTGATTACGCAACAGTTCATTGTGTTAGAGCTATCCGTGACGCAGGATATGAAGCAATTATCATGAATAGTAATCCAGAAACCGTTTCAACTGATTTTTCAATCGCTGATAAATTATATTTTGAACCATTAACATTGGAAGATGTTTTAAATGTGATTGATGTTGATAAACCTTTAGGTGTAATCGTTCAGTTTGGTGGACAGACAGCAATTAATCTTGCTGCGGGATTACAACAGTATGGCATTAAAATATTAGGAACGTCTGTTAACAATTTGGATCGTGCTGAGGATAGAGAGTCATTCAACCGAGCGATTAAGCATCTAGGATTAAAACAACCCATTGGTAAGACTGCAATAACACAAGAAGATGTGCTTAAGCGAGCAACAGAAATCGGTTATCCCGTTCTTGTTAGACCTAGCTATGTTTTAGGTGGACGTGCAATGGAGATTGTTCAAAATCAGGTTGAACTCGAATTATATTTGCTAAATAACGTTAAAATCGCACCACAACATCCAATCTTAATTGATAGTTATCTTGAAGGTATTGAGTGTGAAGTAGATGCAATTTGTGATGGTGTTTCTGTCTTAATTCCAGGAATTATGGAGCATATTGAACATGCTGGAATTCATTCAGGCGACTCAATGGCTGTATATCCATCACAACATCTATCAGACAAGATTAAAGCAGAAATCGTTAATGCAACTAAAAAGATTGCACTTGAACTAAAATGTGTGGGATTAATGAACCTTCAATTTATTGTGCATCAAGATGAACTTTATATTTTAGAAGTTAATCCACGTGCCAGTCGTACCGTTCCATTTTTAAGTAAAGTAACAGGTATTAAAATGACCCAGGTAGCGACTAAAATTATATTAGGTTATGATTTGCAAGAACAAGGTTACCAGGATGGTTTATACCCAGAATCTAGTTCTGTTCATGTAAAAGCGCCTGTGTTCTCATTTAGTAAATTGAATGATGTTGATCCATTTCTAGGACCAGAAATGAAATCAACCGGGGAAGTTATGGGAACGGATCAAACATTTTCTAAAGCACTCTGCAAAGCATTAGTAGCCGCTAATATTAGTTTATCAGGTAATGGTTCCGTATTAGTAAATGTTAACGACAAAAATAAAAATGCTATATTACCACTTGTTCAACGATTTGTTTTACTTGGTTACAAAGTTTTAACATTACCAAAAATGGTTGATTTCTTTTTAGATAATCAGATTAAAACGTTTACCAGTACAGAGGCATTAAGCGTTAACCGACAATTAGATGATATTAATAATTTGTTACAAACTGGAACCGTTCAATTTGTTATCGATACACTATCAGATGATCACGATAAAGCATCATATGGTTATCAAACGCGTAAAATATCAGTAATGCAACATATTCCATTGTTTACATCTTTACAAACTGTTGATGTACTTATTCAAGCGTTAGAAAGCCAGTCATTTTCAGTAGCAGCACTATAAAAATTAAGGGGAGTAGATAATGATTAATCGACCTATCATTGCTTTAGATTTTCAGAATAGAATGCAAACGACAGATTTTTTACAGTTATTTCCTCAAGATGAACAACTATTTGTTAAAGTTGGTATGGAATTGTTTTACAGTGAAGGAACTCGTTTTGTTGAAGAATTAATTGATCAGGGGCATGACATTTTTCTTGATTTAAAATGTCATGATATTCCAAATACTGTTCGGCAAACTATGACCAGTTTAAGTCGACTAGGTATTTCATTAACAACAGTCCATGCGGCTGGTGGCGTTGAAATGATGAAATATGCATTAGATGGATTAGACCAAGGTAATTCCTCAATAAAAATGCCGAAAATAATCGCAATTACACAATTAACTTCTACCAGCCAAGAACAACTAGAAACGGAACAATTGGTTGAACGACCATTAATTGAAAGTGTCGTTAATTACGCTAAGTTAACAGAATTAGCTGGATTAGCGGGTGTTGTTTGTTCAGCACAAGAAGCTAAAATAATTAAGGAAGCAACTTCCAAAAACTTTTTGGCAGTCACACCTGGAATACGATTGGAAGGGCAGGCAGTAAGTGATCAAAAAAGAGTAATGACACCAGCTGCTGCAAAAAGAAATCAAAGTAGCGCCATCGTTGTCGGACGATCAATAACGCAAGCAGTAGATCCGTTTGCTGCTTACCAAGCAATCAAAAAAATGTGGGAGGAAGCTTAAATGAATTTAGCAGAGACAGTTGCCAGTGATTTATTAGAGATTGGTGCCGTAACTTTATCGCCAAAGAAGCCGTTTATTTGGGCAAGTGGACTAAAAAGTCCAATTTATTGTGATAATCGGTTAACGATTAGTTATCCTGAAATTCGTACTAGAATCGCTAAAGGCATAGCAGGTATTATTCGTGAAAAATATCCTGATACAGAGGTAATTGCAGGAACGGCAACTGCAGGAATACCCCATGCAGCATGGATTGCTAATGAATTAAATTTACCGTTAATTTATGTTAGAACAAAGCCTAAAGATCATGGTACTGGTCAACAAATTGAAGGACGATTAATCAAAGGACAAAAAACTATTTTAATTGATGATCTCATTTCAACTGGTGGAAGTGTTATTCAAGCAGTTAATGCAGCAAAAAATGAAGGCGCTGATGTTCTAGGTGTCATCGGTATTTTTAGTTATGAACTAGCGGCAAGTACGACAAATTTTGCTGATATTAAAACACCTTTTGAGACATTAACTAATTATTCAACACTTATTAAAGTAGCTAAGGAACAAGAAAAAATTAATTCTGATGAAAAATTATTATTGGATAAATGGCGTATCAATCCAAGTAATTGGTTATAGTAAAAAAGTTTCAACTAAGAATAATTTCTTAGTTGAAACTTTTTATTTACGACGCATAGCCATAATTTTTTGTAAGTCTGGTGTAATAAAGGTTGAGTTTTGACCTTCGTAGACAACAAAACCTGGCTTTGAGCCATTGGGCTTTTTAATCCGTTTAACTTGGATATAATCTACTGGAACAGATGCTGATTGACGATATTTTGAGAAATAAGCAGCTAAGTTAGCCGCTTCTGTGACTGTTTCATCACTAGGATTAGAACTGTGAATAATTACATGGGAACCAGGAATGTTTTTAGCATGTAGCCAGATGTCAGATTTATTGGCTGTCTTCATGGTTAGTTGATCATTTTGAAGATTATTCTTACCAACAGAGATAAGGGTTCCATCTGTTGCATAATATTCATCTGGTTTACTTATTTTAATTTTAATTGCTTTTTTATTTTTATTCAATTTTTGTTCTTTTAATAAACCTTGTTGTTGTAATTCAACCTTAATATCTGGTAAGTCTTTAGGTTCAGCTAACTCGATTTCTGATTGAATTTCTTCTAAGTAAGCAATTTCTTTTTTATTTAGGAGAAGTTGCTCATTAACAAATATAACTGCATTCTTTTGTTTTTGATATTTTTTAAAATATTTTTGTGCATTTTTTGAAGGTGAAATTTGATTGGATAATTGAATGGTCATTTCTTTTTCATTATCATAGAAATTAGGTAATGAAACTTCTGTCATTCCTTGTTTAACTAAGTGAAGATAAGTAGTTAATAATTCACCTTGGACCCGTAATTGATCCGCTGTTTCAGTATTTTTTAAAGTTTTTTCTAATTTTTTTTGTTTACCACGGTTCTTTTTGAGCTCATTTTTAACAACGCGGATTAAATGGCTACCTTGTTGTTGAACGCGGTCTTTATTTGCTTTATCGAGATAGTAAGTATCCAGCATTTCGCTTAATGAATCGAATTCTTGACCAGTACCAATTTCTTTATTTGGAATGGCCGAAAAATCAAGACGTTTGCCAGATAAAATAGTTGGTGTCGGTGTATCAAATTGTGTGAAGAAAGTTGACCAGCTGACACTAGGGTCTTCAACATTAGTATGAAGTGCAGTTGCAAGATCTAAACTAGATTGACCAGCGAGACCTTGATAGCTATTTTGAAGTTCCTTCGCTAGGACTTCCTTATTTGGAAACTCGGATAAAAGTTTTTTAAATGTATCAGTTGTATCTGTAAATGGATTTAATTTATCTTGAGCTGGTGGCTGACGATAGGTTGCACCAGGTATTAGCATACGATATCGATTTTGGTCTGAACTAATATGTTTAATGGTATCCAAAACCTTATCATTAGTTGGATTAATTAGTAGACAATTACTATAACGTCCCATCATTTCTAAACTTAAAATTAGAGGTTGTTCATCACCAAGTTCATTTCTAGTTAAAAATGAAAAATTAATAATACGATCATTAGCAATCTGATCAATTGCTACAAGTTGACCGCTCTCTAAATATTTACGAAGCATCATAGTAAAATTAGTTGGTGTTTTAGGATTTGAATAGGGAATATTTGTAATTTGTGCACGAGCATAACTTGAATGTGCAGATAATAGTAAGGGTTGATTCTTTCTATTTGCACGAATTGTAATAATAACCTCATTAGGGTAGGGTTGTGATATTTTTGAGACCCGACCACCGATTAGTTTGGTTCTTAGTTCACTAATCATTGCATGAGTAAAAACGCCATCAAATGACATTTAATCAACTCACTTTCTATAAAATATGTTTAATAACTACAAGTGTAACGTTTTAAACGATAAATCGCAAAGAATCATTATTGAATAGTTTTCTTGCCATTTTTAGTCTATATATTGTATAATGCAAGGTATATCGAATTTAAGGGGTCAACAAAATGAAAACAAGTCTTGAAAACTTACTATCAATTGATAAACAGTATAAAGTGATTTTACAACGTTTAACTAAAAAAAATCAATTAACAATATCTGAGTGGCAGTTATTAAAGAAAATAAGTGCTAAATTTAACACACAGGAAAAATTGGCCGTAGAAACAGATCTAGATATCTCAACACTAAGTCGACAATTAAAACGCTTAGTTGAAAAAGAAATGCTTGATAAGCATAGTATCGGTGACGATAAACGCCAATTGATTTATACAATGACTGAAATCGGCGTTGAGTCGTCAAAAGCAGTTGATAAAGGTTTTACTGAACTTGAAGCAACTATTTTTGAAAAGTGGCCAGAAGATGAACAAAATTTATTAAGAATATTATTAAATCGCTTAGACAAAAGTCTAACGAGGACTGACGTTTAAACCGTCATAAAATGAGGTGTTTAATTAATGAAAATAGCAATTGTAACAGATAGTACTTCGTACCTATCTAAAGATCAGATTGAAGAGAACAATATTACTATAATTCCTATCCCAGTCATTATTGACAATAAAATTTATAATGAAGGCGTTGATATTACAACTGAAGGATTCTATGAAAAATTAAAGACATCTGCATCCTTTCCAAGTACCTCACAGCCTTCTGTTGGGGAAATGATTAACTTATATGATAAATTAGGTAGCGAAGGCTATGATATTATTTTAAGTATTCATTTAACAAATACAATTTCAGGATTTATTGATAATTTAAAAAATATAGCACCAACAATTGAGTCAACTCGTGTGATACCGTATGATTCTGGTATCACAGTTATGTTAATGGGATATTTAGCTTTGGAAGCTGCTAAAATGGCTAAAGAAGATGCCTCTATCGATGATATCATTGCCCGATTAGATGATTTGAAGACAACGTTAGGTGAATATTTCATTGTTGATGATTTGCAAAATCTTGTACGAGGCGGTCGTTTGTCTAATGCTTCAGCCTTTATTGGAAGTGTTCTTAAAATTAAGCCAATTTTAACATTTGATAGTGTTTCAAATAAAATTGTTGCATTTGAAAAGATTAGATCAACTAAGAAGGCAATTAAGCGTGTAGAAGATTTATTTGAAGAGCATCGTGCATCTGTTGATTATCCTTTACGTGGACTTATTATTCATGCAAATGATGAAACGTCAGCAATTAAGTGGCAGACTAAAATGAAGAAGAAATATCCTGATATGACATTTGATATCAGTTACTTTGGACCAGTCATTGGGACACATTTAGGTGAAAAAGCATTAGCATTAGCGTGGATTAAAGACTTTGATCAAGCTTAAGAGTTATTAAAACTAACAACCGGTTTAATCGGTTGTTAGTTTTTTGTTTTCAAATAATAATTAAGATGTAACTGTGACTAGATAATAGTATGTCGGAGAAAATAATTTTAAGTTAATAGATAAAGTTTAAAAGCATCAAATGAGTGGTAAATTGAGACTTATCATATTAACACTATCCAACTTTAGTTAAAACACACAATTTAATGAAAGTTTAGTAGCGCAATATCTTACTGATTTTAAACAAGTCTATTTAAATTATCATTCGTTTTGTATTTGTATCTCGCTCATTTTATTTTATGTAAATATAATTTGTTCATCATAAAATATATTTACAATTATTATTCTCCAATAAATTATATAATTAACACTAATATTTGTAGATACATATCAAGCATGACGACCATAATTTGCCAAATTATGGTATTAGCTATATAAGGATTACTTAAAATCTAAAGTATTAAATATATTAGTTATTTTGTGAATAAACACTAATTTTAAATAATATGTATCATACTGTTTGATATAAGAACATTTTGCGTTCAACTTTCATTAAAGTTGAATTGTAACTCTTTAATGTGTTATTCTCTACGTATTAAACTATCCGTTATAATGAGGTGTATTTTTGAGAAAAGAAAAATATTTAGAATTAATTGAGAATGAATTACAGTACCAACCTTGGTATGCGCAGGAATACTATCAATCTAAATCTACAATCCCCCTATCCAATGCAACGTTATATCAATATTTAACAGAGTTTAGACGTTTTTTTGATTGGTTACTGGCAGAAGGTATTGTTAACGAAAAATCAATTAAGACAATCGATATTAGTGTTTTAGAACATTTAAAAAAGGAAGATATGGAACTATATAAATCCTCCCTACTTTCTAGAAGTAAATCAAATAATGCAAATAGCAACACACAACTCTCTAGGAGCACTGTAAATCGTTCTCTAACAGCGATTTCTTCATTGTTCAGGTATCTTTCTGAAGAAACGGAAAAAGAAGATGGAGAGCCATATTTTTATCGTAATGTGATGAAAAAAATTACTGTCGTAAAAGATAACGAAACGTTTGCTACACGTGCAGCAAATATTAAAGATAAATTAATGCTTGGAACTGAAGATCGTGATTATATTAACTTTATTGATCAAAAATATGCCGATTTGTTAAAGCCTAAAGGTCTTTCCTTTTTCAAACGGGATAAAGATCGCGATATTGCTATTAACGCTTTAATGCTAGGTAGTGGTTTACGGGTTTCAGAAGTTGCAAATAGTGACCTACCTGATTTAAATTTAAAAACAAATAATATTACCGTCATTCGAAAAGGTGGCAAGAAGGATACTGTGCCAATTGCACCGTGGGTAATCCCCTATCTTGTTAAATATATTGAAGTGCGTACAATGAACTATAAAGTAGATAAAATGGAAAAAGCCCTATTTTGTTCATCATATCGTGGAATTGGAAAACGCATTGAGAGTGGTACAATTGAAAAATTGGTAGCCAAGTACTCATCTGCATTTAAAGTCCGTGTTACGCCGCATAAACTACGCCATACACTCGCTTCTAAATTGTACCTAGAGACGAAGAATGAACAACTTGTAGCAACACAATTGGGTCAGAGTTCGACAAGTGCAACTGCGTTATATACCCATATGATTGATGAAGAACAACGGAATGCTATTAATAAATTATAAAATAAAAACGATTAACTCGATATTGAGTTAATCGTTTTTATTTTATGACTTTCCTTCCCATTCAGATTTGAAATTCTCAAGGAAATCTAACATAATTTGATGTCTATTTTTAGCCATTCGTTTTCCTGGTTCAGTGTTCATTGTTTCTGTAAGTGTCAATAACTTTTCGTAGAAATGGTTAATGACCGTTTGATTCTCAATATTCCTGTATTCTTCTGGGGTCATATTTCTTCTTGGACCACGATGTGGATCATATATTTTACTGCCAACATGTCCACCGTAATAAAAAGTTCTAGCAATACCGACAGCACCAATTGCATCTAATCGATCAGCATCTTGAACAACTTTTGCTTCTTCGGGCAAGTTAATAGTATTATCGTTCAATTGGTTTTTAAAAGAAATTGATTTAATAATTATTAAAATATCATTAATTTGAAGTGAAGTTAAATCAATAGATGTTAAAAAATTTGTTAAATTAGTTACTTCTTCTTTAACATTATCGACTACTTTATCATCAATTACGTCATGTAAATAACTACTAAGAACAATTATTAAATAATTGATATTATGAATTTCTGAGGCAATCGTTTTTGAATTTGTAACGACTCGTTCAATATGAGCAAAGTCATGTCCAGAAGTATCTGACGCTAATTTATTTTGCGTATATATTTTAACTGCTTGAATTTGTTCTTCAGGTAGCATCCTAAATTCTCCTTAAAATAAAAAAGCTTAGAGATAAAGTCTAAACTTTTAAGATTTTTTATTAAGCTTCAAAAACAGCTTGTAATTGAGGAACAACTTGTTTTTTTCTTGAAACAACACCAGGTAATGACAATTTGTTATCAGAAAGTTTTGTGTTGAAGGCTTTTTCAACCATTTCTTTAGGTTCTCCAACAACTAATAGTTCTGAATCACTGTCTAGGATATTTGTAACTAATAGTAAGAATAAATCATAATTATTAGCTTTACTATCATCTTCAATCGCTGAAACTAGTGCAGCTTCACGGTTAAAAACTTCTTCTAAATCAACGGTATTAACTTGAGCAACACGTACTGTTTTACCAGCCATATCAAAAGATTTGGCATCTCCGTTAATCAATTCTGTTTCAGTTTTGCTAGATAAATTAGTTCCAGCTTTTAACATATCTAATCCGTATACATTGTAATCAGTGTTACTAATTTTAGAAAGTGCTTTAGTTGCTTCAATATCAACTGGAGTCGTTGTAGGTGATTTGAATAACAATGTATCAGAAATAATAGCTGACATCATTAATCCTGCAATATTAGCAGGAATTTCAATATTGTTTTCATTAAACATTTTCCATAGGATGGTACTTGAACAACCGACAGCCTCTGCGCGGAAATTAAGAGGCATATTGGTTGTGAAATTAGCAATACGATGATGATCGACAACGTCTGTTACAACAAGATCAGCGATATCAGAAACACTTTGTTGAGATTCATTATGATCAACTAACATAACTGATTCAACCTCATTTTTAGCTGTTTCAATAATTCTTGGTTCAGGTTCATTAAAGTAATCTAAAACAAATTTTGTTTCTTCACTTAATGTTCCTAAGGTAACGGCTTCAGTATCGAAACCTAATTTATTTTGTAGATATGAGAATGCTTTAGCAGCTACAACTGCGTCTGTATCAGGACTTTGATGTCCAAAAATTAATTGTTTAGTCATTATTATAATCTCCTTTTTATTTGTTAATTTCTTTAAGTCGAGTCATGTAATCTTTTTCTTCTAAAAATTTATCAAATGCATTTAAAAAATGTTCATTTCTAGGAATTTCATCTTTATCTTTTCTAAAGACAAATGACAAATCAAATTTTATTTCTGGATCAAAATGAGATGTCCAAAGGTCTTTGCTTTCAGGATGAGCCGTTAAAAATGAAGTTGGTAATGCTGAATAAGCATGTGTTGCACGAGCAAATTTTAAAATCTGTGTGGGTGATGTAAATCTAGCAACACTCTTTGGCAGGTTAACTAATTGATTTTGATAAATTGTTTTAATTGTTTTATCAAGATAATAATCACTTGGATAAGTGACCCAAACATTATCAATTGTTTCTTGAAGTCTAACTTTCTTTTTAGAAGATAACTTTTCATTATGATGTAAAAACAATAAATCTTCAGTAAAGATTTTCTTACTTTCGTATGGTTTCCAGTTTTTAATACTTTCATCTGGAAGATACATAATAGCTAAATCAATTTTATTATTCTCAAGTTCACTCCAAATTTCTTTACGCGTTAGTAAATGGAATGACACAATAATATCTGGATTATTTTTATAGTACTGGATAACAAAATCATCAAACACTTCGTCTTCGATTGAAGCCAAAATCCCGATAGTAATTTCTCCTTGTGTTGCACTTGTTGATTGTTGAATTTCATTCGTTGCTTTATTTAATGTTTCATAGATTTGGTGTGTTGCATCTAGCATTGTATAGCCAGCATCAGAAAGATGTAATTTTTTACCAACAGAATAAAAAAGTGGTGCACCAACTGTTCTTTCTAATTTTTTAATTTGCTGTGTTAATGCAGGTTGTGTGATTCCTAATATTTGGGCTGCTTGCGTATAATTCATTATATCTGCAAGCTGTAAAAAATATGTTAACGTTTTTGATGAAAATATATTTTCTTGCTTTGTTTTCATATTAGCGTGATCTCCTCAGTTCTAGAAATTAATAGTCATATTAGTATAATAAGCGTAATAAAAAAAAAGAGCAAACAAATTTGCCTTTTTTTAACAATTTAATTATTAATTAATCTCATTTAAATTATTAGGTATTCCTAATTGTTCTGTATCAATAACAAATGAACCATTTGAATATCTATCAGATAGCGGATATGACATTGGTTCGATAATAAATTCATTGCCACTTTCAGTAAGGGCATTTAAATTCACATCTTTAGTAATGAGTTTCATGCCAACGACTCTATGAGGTTCCTTCTTAAGCTCTCTAAGAACAAGAACGCCACGTTTCGCCCTACTTGTCGAGCTCACTTCTGATACAGCCATACGCTTAAATGAACCGCGCTGTGTTAATAATCCAATCTGACTATGTTCAGTTACTAAACAAGTAGCGGCAACATAATCATCCTTCTTAAGATTCATCGCGATTACACCAGCTGCTTTAGATCCGACAACAGGAACTTCTTCGAGAGGATACTTTAATCCATACCCATCATGTGAAGCACTAAAAATGAATAACGAGTCATCCGTTTCTTTCAAGTATGAAATCAAGATAACATCATCGTTAGCTTCCTTCAATTTCATGAATTTACTTGCATGACCTTTATAAGTTCGTCCGGGTTGTAAGTCGGAAACCAGTGTTTGTTTAATGAATCCATTTTTAGTTGCAAAAACAAATTTACCAGGGACATTCACTTTTTTGAAAGAAAATGCTTTAATTAAATATTCATCAGTATCTAATCCAATAGTTTGTGAAATATGTTCCCCAGTATCTTTCCACTTTGCCTCAGTTATTTCATGAATTGGACGGTAAATCATATTTCCCTTATTTGTAAACATAAATAGATGATCTAATGTGTTAACAGATTCATTAAATACAATTTGATCTTCGTTTTTCAAACCATTCTCATTTACTCCTGAGGCGTTAAATGACCGTAATGAGCTACGTTTGAGATAACCATCACGGCTAACTAATACTTGAACATCTTCGGGAGTTACTAAAACTGCTGTTTCAATCTTAATGTCTTCAATATGTTCTTGAATTTCAGTTAGTCGAGGTGTGGCATATTCTTTAGATACTTGTTTAAGCTCTTTTTTCACAACATCAGATAACTTACTAGGATCTGCCAATATTGCTTTGTAATCAATAATTTTTGCAGCAAGCTCTGCATTTTCTTTTTCAAGCGCAGTCACATCTGTATTAGACAAGCGGTACAGTTGTAATGAAACAATTGCTTCAGCTTGTTTTTCTGTGAAATCGAACAGATCCATTAAGCTTAATTTAGCACTCTTTTTATCTTTACTTGCACGGATTGCTTTAATTACTTTATCTAAAATTGATAAAGCTTTAATTAACCCTTCAACGATATGTTGACGAGACTCAGCCTTTTTTAAATCAAATTCAGTTCTTTTTTTCGTAACACTTAATTGATACTCTAAGTACGAAGATAAGAATTTTTTTAAGCCAACTAACTCAGGTCGTTGATGGTTAATTGCAACCATATTGAAATTATACGAAATTTGTAAATCAGTATTTTTAAATAAATAATTTAAAATACCTTGTGCATTGACGTTGCGTTTTAATTCAATTGCAATTTGTAGTCCTTCACGATCACTTTCATCTCGAACTTCAGCAATCCCATCAACTTTTTTTAATAAGCGAATTTCATCCATCTTTTTAACAAGAACAGCTTTATTCACTTCGTATGGAATTTCTGAAATAATAATTTGTGTTTTACCACCCTTTAGTTCTTGAATCTCAGTTCTAGAACGAACGACTACTTTACCACGCCCCGTTTTATAAGCACTCTGGATGCCGGATAGTCCTTGTAAAATACCACCGGTTGGAAAATCGGGGCCCTTAACGAATGACATTAATTTATCTAAAGTCGCATTTGGATGACCAATTAAATAAACAACGGCATCAACAACCTCGCTTAAATTATGAGGTGGAATTTCAGTTGCATACCCAGCTGAAATTCCCGTTGCACCATTTACTAACAAATTAGGAAATCTTGCTGGTAAAACAGTTGGTTCATACTCCGTATCATCAAAATTCAATACGAAATCAACCGTTTCTTTTTCAATATCACGTAGCATTTCAGTCGCAATTTTACTTGTACGAGCTTCTGTGTAACGCATTGCGGCAGGAGAATCACCATCCATTGACCCATTATTTCCGTGCATTTCAATTAATGGTGTTCGTAATTTCCAGTTTTGACTCATACGGACCATAGCTTCGTAAATTGAGCTATCTCCATGAGGATGAAAATTACCCATAACATTTCCGACAGATTTAGCAGATTTTCTAAACCCTTTATCATATGTGTTACCATCTTGATTCATTGCGTATAAAATACGACGTTGAACAGGTTTTAGGCCATCACGTATATCAGGTAAAGCACGTTCTTGAATAATATATTTAGAATAACGACCAAATCGTTCACCCATAACATCTTCTAAGGTCAGCTCTTGAATTTTTGATGTATCTTTTTCTATAGCCAAATTAATAATCCTCCTTCCTTAGTCAGTCGTTGTTTGATCTTCAAATAATGTTAAATCTTCTTCATTTTTTAAATCAGTAACTTGTTTACTTGATACCTTATCAAGGATACTACCGTCCTCTTCAAGTGAAAATTGAACATTTTCTTCAATCCAATTTCGACGAGGTTCTACCTTGTCGCCCATTAAGGTTGTCACTCTTTTTTCAGCAAGTGCAGGATCATCAATTCGAATTCTAACTAAAGTTCTTGTCATTGGATCCATAGTTGTTTCCCATAATTGATCTGCATTCATTTCGCCCAGACCTTTAAATCGTTGTAGGTTGTAACCACGTCCAATTTTTGTTGTTGCTTTATCAAGCTCTTCATCGGTCCAAGCATAGATACTCTCTATTTTTTTACCCGTTCCTTTTTGAATTTTATATAAAGGTGGTAAAGCAATATAGATTTTCCCAGCATCAATTAGTGGACGCATATATTTATAGAAAAATGTCAATAATAAGGTTTGGATGTGCGCACCATCAGTATCAGCATCAGTCATGATAATAATTTTATCGTAGTTACTGTCTTCGAGCTTAAATTCAGCACCAACACCTGCGCCAACTGTATAAATCATTGTATTAATTTCTTCATTTTTTAAAATATCTTGTAATTTTGCCTTTTCAGTATTCAATACCTTACCACGTAAAGGTAGAATGGCTTGGAATTTGCGTTCACGACCTTGTTTAGCTGAACCACCGGCAGAATCACCTTCGACTAAAAACAACTCATTTTTCTTAGCGTTTTTCGATTGTGCAGGTGTTAATTTCCCAGATAATAAGCGATCATTTTTCTTTTTCTTTTTCCCATTTCTTGAATCATCACGAGCCTTACGAGCTGCTTCTCGAGCCTCTCTAGCTTTAATTGATTTTCTAACAAGTTCTTGTGCAAACTCACCATTTTCCATCAAATAAAACCCAAGTTTTTCACTCAGAACGCTATCGACGATAGATCTTGCTTCGGGTGTACCTAATTTACCCTTCGTTTGTCCTTCGAATTGCAATAACTCTTCAGGTATTCGCACTGAAATGACTCCTGAAAGGCCCTCTCGAACATCACTACCTTCTAAATTACGATCTTTATCTTTTAAAAGACCTAATTTTCTGGCATATTCGTTAAATGCTTTTGTCCAAGCAGACTTCATTCCTGCTTCATGTGTACCACCATCTTTTGTCCGAACGTTATTAACAAAGGACATTAAGTTTTCTGAGTAGCCATCATTATATTGTGCTGCAACTTCTACTTCAATTTTATCTTTAATGCCATCAAAATACATCACTTCGCCAAGTGTATCTTTGTCTTCGTTTAAATAAGCAACGAATTCTTTAATACCTTCTTCAAAATGATAGATATCTTGTTTATCAGTTCTTTCATCTGTTAAAACAATTTTGACACCACGTAATAAAAAGGCAGACTCTTTTAATCTTTCAGCTAAAATATCATACTTATAAATTGTAGTTGAAAAAATACTTTCATCGGGTTTAAAAGTTACTGTTGTTCCATTTGCTCGTTTAGTTGCACCTAATTTTTTTAAAGTCCCAACTGGATGCCCACCATTTTTAAACTTTTCTTCATAACGAATACCATCACGAACGGTATCAACTGTTAATGATGAAGATAATGCGTTAACGACACTTGCGCCAACGCCATGTAGTCCACCAGACGTTTTATATCCGCCTTGGCCAAATTTTCCACCAGCATGTAAGACAGTGAAGATAACTTCAACAGTTGGTATTCCTGATGCATGCATACCAATAGGCATACCACGACCATAATCTACAACAGTAATACTGTTATCACTGTGGATTGTAACGTCGATTTGTGAACCATATCCTGACAAGGCTTCATCAACTGCGTTATCAACAATCTCGTAGACAAGATGATGTAATCCCTTGCCATCTGTCGACCCAATATACATACCAGGTCGTTTTCTAACTGCTTCTAGTCCTTCAAGAACTTGAATTGAATCATCATTGTATTTTGTTTTATTTTGATTAGTCATTCAGTTAAACGCCCCTTACTCTGTATTCCTACAGTAACGTTACTATAATAACCTATTCTTTTTTAAAATGTAAAGAGAAATCCGAATAGATGTTCTATTTTATAAAAAATTTTGGTGTCTTCTTAAAAGAATGTTAAAATACTACTTATTGGATTTACTGGCTGAAAGGAGTGAATTATCATGGGTACAATCATATTAATGTTGATTATCGCTTATATTTTAGGATCAATTCCATCAGGGGTTTGGATTGGAAAATATTTTTATCAAAAGGATATCAGAAATTTTGGTAGTGGTAATGTTGGTACAACTAATACTTATCGAGTTCTTGGACCAAAAGCAGGGACTGTTGTCTTAGTGATGGATATATCAAAAGGAATTATAGCTGCAAGCCTCCCTTATATGTTTGGGGTCGCATCAACCGTTAGTCCTTTACTAATTGGTGTAGGTGCAGTAGCTGGACATACATTCTCAATATTTACTGGATTTAAAGGTGGTAAGGCAGTTGCTACTGGTGCGGGTATTTTATTACCGTATAATCCGCTATTTTTTCTTATCGCTTGTACCATGTTTATTTCTTTAATACTTTTAACGAGTATGGTAAGTGTTGCAAGTGTCATTGGATTTATTGGTATTACGATAACAGCGATATTATTTCAAGATTGGTTATTAACTAGTATTGCAGGTATTTTGACTATATTTGTTATTTATAAACATAGAGACAACATAAAACGTATTTTAAATGGTACTGAGAGTATGGTACCTTTTGGTCTTGGATTATATTTACGAAATAAAAAAAATCGATGATTATTTCATCGATTTTTTTTTTAAAATACTGTGATTTCATACGAACCTTCGAACGATTTATTTTTTTCTAACGTATAAATATTACTTTTATCTGATAAATTACCAGTAGATTCAATATTATCAGCTACTCCCCACCATGGTTCAATACAAACAAATGGTGAATTTTCAGGATATTTCGACCAGATACCAACGTAATCTGCACCATTTAATGTCACGGAAACACCATGATCATCTTCAGGTGTTGAAAGTAAGATAGTCGTTTCTAGTTGTTTCAATTCGTAAATTAAGGCATCATTTTTGAATGTTTCGCGAGATAACTTAATAGGTTCGTTGAACTTAACTGATTTTGCATTTTCGATATCGCTAAAAGGTCCAACTAGTGGAATTTGACGTCTTTCAACATTTGGTGCCACTTCAATTTGATAATTTTCTAGATTTAAATAAGCATTTTTAAGTGGTACGTTAAATGCTGGGTGTCCTCCGATAGAAAATAACAAAGGATTTTCATCGGGGTTATAAACATCGTAAATTACTTTTATTTGATGATTAGTTAAAATGTAATGTAATCTCAATCTAAAATTAAACGGATACTTTGAGATTGTTTCTGGGGATGAACCTAATTCCAGAACAACTGATGTTTTACTTTTAGAAACCACTGTAAAAAGCATGTCACGGGCAAAGCCATGTTGACCCATTTTATATGTTTTATGATCATACGCATATTCATCATTTTTTAAACGCCCAACAAATGGAAACAATACTGGGGCATGTCTACCCCAGTATTGTTTATCTGCTTGCCAAATATATTCAATAGATGTGTCATTTCCGGTAATACTGATTAATTCAGCACCTTGTTCAGCAATTTTGACTGTGATGAAATCATTTTTAAGTTCAACTGTCATTTTAGTTCACCCTATCCTATAAAATATAACGACTAAGATCTTTATCAGCAACGATGTTACCAATTTTGTCTTCAACATAACTTTCAGTAATTGTTATGTCACCCATTTGCATATCTGGACCCTCAAATAGTAAATCTTCAAGTAATTTTTCAAGAATTGTATGCAGTCTGCGTGCACCAATATTTTCAGTATCGTGGTTAACGTTGTAAGCAATTTCAGATATTTTCTCAATTGCTTCAATTGTAAATGTCACATTAATATTATCAGTGCCAATTAAAGCAATATATTGTTTAATTAAGGCATTATGAGGTTCTGTAAGAATTTTAACAAAATCTGCTTGGCTCAAATCATCTAATTCAACTCGAATTGGGAAACGACCTTGAAGTTCAGCAATTAAATCGCTAGGTTTACTTTCATGAAAAGCACCTGATGCAATAAACAAGATATGATCAGTATTAATAACACCATATTTAGTTGAAATTTGAGAGCCTTCAACAATTGGTAAAATATCACGTTGTACGCCTTCTCTAGAAACTTCACCACTATTTTTTTGAGATTTTGAAGTAATTTTATCAATTTCATCAATAAAAATAATTCCAGTGTTTTCAGCACGTTCAATTGCAGCTTGATTGATATCTGCTACATTAACTAATTTTTTTGATTCTTCACGAATTAAAATTTTACGGGCTTCTGCTACGGTTAACGTTCTTTCTACTTGGCGTGTTGGTGTTAATGCACTTAAGGTATCTCCTAAGTCGATGCCCATTTGTCCCATCATGCCATTCATACCAGAAGGCTGTTTAGGTTCATCAACTTTAATTGTCACTTCGTTATTTTCTAATAAACCACGACTTAGTTGTTCCGATACAGATAGTCGTTCATTTCTAATGTCGTCAGTGACCTCCTCTTCATCTTTTGCATCTAATCCGGCAGGTATTTGACCTTTTTGAATTTGAGACATCATTTGCATAAGATTAACATTCTCGGCTTTTTTTTGTTTTTTAATACCTGGAACTAGAAGTTTTACAAGTCGTTTATCAGCCATACGTTCAGCTGCGCCTGAAACACGGCCATATTGAGCATCTTCTTCTAATTTAATTGACACGTCAACCAAGTCACGTACCATTGATTCAACATCACGTCCAGCGTAACCAACTTCAGTGAATTTTGTTGCTTCAACTTTAATAAATGGTGCTTCAAGCATTGTTGCCAAACGACGAGCAATTTCAGTTTTACCTACACCAGTTGGCCCAATCATCATTAAATTTTTAGGTGTAACATCTTTTTGCATTGATTCAGAAAGTTGCATCCGACGATATCTATTACGTAATGCAACAGCAATGGCCTTTTTTGCATCATTTTGACCGATAACGTATTGATCTAGTTCTGTAACAATCTGTTTTGGTGTTTTATCACTTATAGTCATAAATTTACCCGCTTTCTATAATTCTTCTGAGATGACATGATGGTTAGTAAAAATATCAATATCACCGGCAATATTAATTGATGCCTCAGCAATTTCTTTAGCTGACATATCAGTTGTATGATGCTTAAGTGCCTTTGCAGCAGACAAAGCAAAATTTCCGCCAGATCCGATTGCTAAAATGTCATCGTCAGGTTCAATTACTTCTCCACTACCAGAAACTAATAACATTTCATTACTGTTCATTACAATCAAAAGTGCTTCTAATTTTTGTAAGGATTGTTCACTACGCCAATCCTGAGCTAATTCAACTGCTGCACGTTGTAAATTACCACTAAATTCATTTAATTTTTTTTCAAATCGTTCTTCAAGATTAAATGCGTCGGCAACGCTACCAGCGAAACCAACAACTACTTGATCGTTATATATGCGACGAACTTTTCTAGCAGTCCCCTTCATAATAACTTTTTCACCCATTGTGACTTGGCCATCACCGGCCATTGCACAGTGACCATTATGCTTAACGGCACAAATTGTTGTTGCATGAAATGAAACAGTTGCCATAATAAACTCCTCCATGTTACTCATTTATTGTATAAAAAAACTTCATTGAACGCTACTACTGTAGCACAACAATGAAGTATAACTCAATTATTTTATCAGATATTTCATAAATATTTAAAGACTTGGTTTAACAATTGCTAAATGCTCTAGAGCACGATTTGCAACCGCTTGATTTTTTTCTTGTTTATCTCGAATTTTTGTGCCTAATTTAGGGATAATACCAAAGTTAGCATTCATCGGCTGAAAATGTTTACCACTGGCATGTGTTATATAATGGGCCATAGCTCCCATCACAGTTGTTTTAGGAAGTACGACTAGCTCTTCTCCTAAAACAAGATGTGCGGCATTGATCCCTGCTAATAATCCACTTGCAGCACTTTCTACATAGCCTTCAACACCTGTCATTTGACCAGCAAAAAATAAATCATTTCTAAATTTAGACTGATATGTTGGTTCCAGTGTATCAGGAGAACGCATAAATGTATTACGATGCATAACACCATAACGAACAAATTCAACATTTTCTAAACCTGGAATTAGTGAGAAAACATTCTTTTGTTCGCCCCATTTAAGATGCGTTTGGAAACCAACAATATTGTATAAGTCACCGACTGCATTGTCTTGACGCAATTGGACAACGGCAAAAGGTGTTCTACCAGTCTTAGGGTCTTCTAATCCAACTGGTTTTAAAGGGCCAAATAACATTGTTTTAGCGCCTCTTCTAGCCATTTCTTCAATTGGCATACAACCTTCGAAAAATTTTTCATCTTCAAAATCATGCATTTCAGCAGTTTCGGCCCCTATTAGTGCCTTATAAAAGGTTATAAATTCCTCTTTAGTCATTGGACAATTAAGGTATGCAGCATCACCTTTATCATATCGTGATTTTAAGTAGATTTTATCCATATTTAATGATGATTTTTCTAAAATTGGTGCAGCTGCATCATAAAAATAAAGTCCCTCACTACCATTTAATTGTTTAATTGATTCTGCTAAACCTGATGATGTTAAAGGACCTGTCGCAACAATTGTTGGACCTTTTGGTAGTTCAGTTAACTCTTCATTGATAACCGTAATATTTTCATGATTTTTAACTAAATCAGTTATCTCACCAGAAAATTTATCACGGTCAACGGCTAGCGCACCGCCAGCCGGAATTGCATTATGGTCAGCTGACTTCATAATAACTGAATCTAACTGTCTCATCTCTTCCTTCAAAAGACCAACGGCATTCGTAATTTGATTAGCTCTTAAAGAATTCGTACAAACTAGTTCAGCAAAATTCTCAGTATGATGCGCTGGTGTCATTTTGATAGGGCGCATCTCGTATAAATTAACATGAACTCCTCGCTTGGCAATCTGCCATGCAGCTTCACTACCGGCAAGACCAGCACCGATTACATTAACGCTAGTATTTTCCATTATATAATCCCCCTGCTAGTTAGATTCAATTATTTTTGAACCGCTTCTTCATAGTCACAATTACTACATTTGACTTGTTTTCCACCTTTTACTTTTTTCTCAATTAAATAATGTTGACATTTTGGACATTCGCGACCAATAGGTTTATCCCATGATACGAATTCACAATCTGGGTATCTTGAGCAACCATAGAATAAACGATTTCGTTTAGATTTACGTTCAATTACTTCCCCTTGCTGACACAATGGACAAGTTACACCAATTTCTTTAACGATTGCTTTTGTATTACGACAATCTGGAAAACGCGTACATGCAAAAAATTTACCATATCGGCCCATCTTAATAACCATCGGTGACCCACAAATTTCACAATTAAATCCAGCTGGTTCATCTTTAATTTGAACTTTCTCAATTGTTTCTTGGGCATGTTCAACATTTTTTGAAAATGGTTTATAAAAATCATCAACAACTTTAACCCAATTTTCGTCTCCGACTTCAATGTTATCAAGACCTTTTTCTAATTCAGCAGTAAATTTAACATTCACAATATCACTAAAATAAGCTTCAATCATATCATCTACAATTTCACCCAGTTCAGTTGGTTCAAAACGCTTAGCAATTAATTTCACATAATATCGACGTTGAATAGTATCCAAGGTTGGTGCATACGTTGATGGACGTCCAACACCATTTTCTTCAAGTGTTTTAATTAAATTTGCTTCAGTGAATCTAGCAGGTGGCTGAGTAAAATGTTGGTTAGGCTGATTTTTAGCTAACTTAACATGATCGCCAACTTTTAAATCCGGTAAAATATTATCAGTCTTTTTGTTATCCTCATAAATTTTTGTATAACCTGCAAACTTAGTCTTTGACCCAGAAGTATGATAAGTAACGCCATTTTGTTCAATAGATACAGACATTGTATCCATTACAGCTGGTGTCATTTGACTGGCAACAAATCGCGACCAAATTAATTTATATAACTTCATTTGATCATTACTTAAATAATCCTTCATTGAAGCAGGTGTACGTAAAACAGAGGAAGGTCTAATTGCTTCATGTGCGTCCTGTGCACCTTCTTGTAATTTACCTTTGCGTGGCTTAATAGCTGCATAATCTTCACCATACTTTTCGTGTAAAAATTGAGCAGTTTCATGTTTGGCAGTCGTAGATACACGAGTCGAGTCGGTACGCATGTAAGTGATTAAACCAACAGTACCCTGTTTTCCGAGATGAATTCCTTCATATAATTGTTGTGCAACCATCATCGTTTTTCTTGTACGAAAGTTTAATTTTCTATTAGCATCTTGTTGCATTGTACTTGTAGTAAATGGTAAAGCTGGAAATCTTTTACGTTCTTTTTTTGTGACAGCGGTGATATCAAAATCTTGTTTTGTATCAATTAATGCCATTACTTTTTTAACATCTTCATTATCATGAAGTGCTTTTTTCTTTCCCTTAATACCATAAAAAGCTGCATCAAATTTCTCTTTACCTTTTTTAAATTCAGAATCAATAGTCCAGTATTCCTCTGGTATAAATGCACGAATTTCTTTTTCTCTATCAATAATTAAATTCAAAGCAATAGACTGAACTCGACCAGCACTTAAGCCTTTTTTTATTTTAGCCCATAATAAAGGACTAATTGAATAACCAACTAATCTATCTAAAATACGGCGAGCTTGTTGTGCATCAACTAAATTCATATCAATTGATCTAGGATCATTAAAAGCATTTTTAACTGCATCTTTTGTAATTTCATTAAAAACAACACGATTTTTGTCCGTGATATCTAAATCTAAAATATGAGATAAATGCCATGCAATTGCCTCGCCTTCACGATCAGGATCGGCTGCTAGATAAACATTTTTAGCTTTTTTAGCTTCTTTTTTTAAACTTTTAATAACATCGCCTTTACCACGAATTGAAATGTAATGAGGATCATAGTTGTTTTCAACGTCAACTCCCATTTTACTTCGTGGTAAATCTCTAATATGTCCAAGACTAGCGACAACATGGTAGTTGCTGCCTAGGTATTTTTCAATTGTTTTAGCCTTAGAAGGTGATTCAACAATAACTAGATTTTTTTTTGCCGGCGTTCTCTTTTTCTTTTTGGTTACTGGCATAATTGAACTCCTTCGTAGTATTTATATTGTAAGCAATAACATTTTTAAAATCGTTAGTAATCTTAAAGCATATTAGAGAGACTTGTCAAGCGTAACTAGTTTTCATAGAACTCTGCAAGTATCTGTTCACCGTTAATAATCGGCATTGCACCGGCTATTATTAGTTCATTACACCCAAGTGAAAGAGGACTAATAATTGATCCGGGTACAGCTAGTACTGTGCGATTTTCTTGCAATGCTAAATTGGCAGTTATAAGACTACCACTATGGTGTTTAGCCTCTGTAACTAATAAGCATTCACAAAGGCCTGCAATAATTCGATTTCTTTCAGGGAAATGATTACGTTGTGGTCCTGTATTCAGTCCGTACTCAGATAATAAAAGTCCCTTTTTGCTAATTTCAATTTGTAAATCTTCATTAATTTTTGGATAATAAATATTTAAACCTGTCCCAATAACAGCAATTGTATCTGCTCCGTTAGCTATTGTAAATTGGTGTGCCAAGGTATCAACGCCGGCTGCTAATCCGCTTAAAATTACCTTATCATTTTGGATACTATTTGGTAATAATAATCGTATTACTTCTATTGAGTAGTCAGTTCTTTGCCGAGCACCAACAACAGCAAGTGATTGTCGATTTAATAATTGCGTATTTCCTCGCATAAAAAGAACAATTGGTGGTCGATAGCATTCTTTTAGTCGATACGGATAGTCCTCATCAATAATAGTCACAATTGTTGAATGTAACTTATTGGTAATAACCTCATTTTTCAATGAAATACTAGTGTAAGCTTTACTGAAACTAGCTATTTTTTTACTATTTAAATTTAAAATGGATTTAATTACATCTAGAGTTAAATCAGTACAACTTGGATTCTGTTGTAACCAATCAAAAATTTTATTTTCGCCAATATACGTTATTTCAGAACATAGTCTAAGTTTAATTAAAGTGTCTCTTATTGTCATTGTTTCTCCTTATTAGTCATTAATACTAATAAGGTACGCAATTTATTTCATTATTTTTTTAGAATAGATTTAATTGGTTCAAATGTTCGACGATGAATTGGAGTGACTCCTAATTTGCTAAGTCCTGCTAAATGTTTTTTAGTTCCATATCCATCATTATGATTGAAATCGTATCCTGGATATAATTCATTGTAAAAGTTCATGAGATGATCTCGGTAAACCTTAGCAACGATACTAGCAGCAGCAATACTAGCACTTTTAGAATCGCCTTTAATGAAACTTTCCTGCGGAATATCGCTATCAATCGTCATAGCATCAATCAATAATTGTTGTGGTTTCACGTCCAATGAATTAACAGCTTCTAACATAGCAATTCTTGATGCTTGATATATATTAACTTCATCAATTGTTTGATTATTTATCACAGATATACCAACTGAAACAGCTGTAGCTAATATTTCAACGTATAATGCTTCACGCATAGATGCAGATAATTTTTTCGAATCATTCACGTCAATTAGATTGAAATTATGAGGTAAAATAACTGCTGCACTAACAACTGGACCAGCTAACGGTCCTCTTCCAACCTCATCAATACCAGCGATGTAAGGAATACCATTCTGCCATAGGTCTCTTTCTATTACTAACCTACGATTAAATAATTCTTGGTGTTCAACTAGTTTTTTTTGTCTATTATTATATTGGATTAAAAGCTTAATAACTCCTTTGCGAGAGTCTTTAGCTATTTCTTGCATAAAATTATCCGATGGATTATTCAATAAATGTTCTTTTACTTGAGAAATTGTAAATTTGGTCACAACTATTCGCCACCCAATTGAGGGATTTCTAAGGTATAACGACCAAGTTTACCTTGTCTAATATCAAATATAATTCTCTCACTCGCACGATCATAATCTTCTTTGAAACCCATTTTTTTTGTTAAATCTAATAATAAATCAACATTACTTAACTGCATTTGTTCATCCGTTAATTTATATTTCTCTTGTAATGCCTTTGGATTTGTTTGTTTAAAATGTTCTAACCCGTATAATGCAATGTCATCTTTTGCATATAAAGAGTCTTTTATTGCTCCTGTTAAAGCAAGACGTTTACCGATTTCTTGATCTTCAAATTTGGGCCATAAAATACCTGGTGTATCTAAAAGAGACATTGATTTTCCGGCTTTTAACCATTGCTGTGCTTTTGTCACCCCAGGTCTATTTCCAGTTATGGCGACATTTTTACTTAACAAATGATTTAGTAACGTCGATTTTCCAACATTCGGAATTCCGATACACATTACCTTAACTCGTTGTTGGAGGATACCTTTACTTTCTCGTAACGCTATTTTATCTTTTAAAACAACGTTAATTTTTTTCTCGATAGCGTTAAGTTGTCCGTGTTGACTATCTACTGCAACTGCCGGAATTCCTTTGTTTTCATAGTACTGTAGCCAACGTGCAGTAACGTTCGGATCGGCCATATCTTTTTTTGTTAAAACCATAATATGAGGTTTTGTTGCAAGTAATTGCTCAAGTTGCGGATTTCTAGATGATTCAGGCAATCTTGCATCAACTAATTCAAGTACGATATCTACTAAGTTTAATTTTTCCTTTACTAATCTTAAGGCTTTTGCCATATGTCCTGGGAACCATTGGATTACTGTCATTTAAATTCTCCTTGTTAAGCCAAGTAAACTTTTAATTAACTTGCTTAATTCTTTATATTTAACTCTCTTAATCAGAATACCTTAATTTGTGCACAAAAAGAAGAGAGTTCCGCTATTTAGTTTCGCCCTCTTCAGTCTTTTATTAATTTGTTAACGATTTAATTGCCGCATCATAGGCAGGATCATTTTTTGAAATTTTTTTCTGAACTAATGTTTCAATTTTTAAAGCAGTATCTTTGTTAACTTCGCCCGTTTGAGTTAAAGTATTTTCTTTTTGTAACATTTTTACTGCATTAACCGTTGATGTACCAAAGTAACCATTATTTTTGTCTTTATAATAATTAAGTGCGCTTAAGTAAACTTGAATCGTTTTAACTTGAGGTGTAACGTCTTCATATTTATATGTTTTATCAGTATTAATTAGTGGTGAATAAGCATACGCAGGATAATCAGCTGAAATAGTAGGCTTAATCCCTTTTTTATTAATCCAAGAACCATCAGGTGTTAGCCATTTAGCAATGGTAACTTTTAATTCTGTTTTATCTGTAAAGGTATTGATTGTTTGGACGGTACCTTTTCCATAAGATGTTGACCCAATTAATTTATCATTACCAGATTGGTTAAGTGCGGCTGCTAAAATTTCAGAAGCACTTGCACTATCTTTATTAATGACAACAGCTGTTTTTTCTGTGACTTTAAATCCTGAGTCATATTTTTTACCAGCCTTATATACTTCAGGAGAACCCGTTTTGCCTTGTACCTGCATAATTGTTTGACCATCTTTTAAGAACATTGATCCAATCGCTAATGCTTGATCCATAAGGCCACCTGGATTATCACGAACATCAATGACAAACGATGTAGCGCCATCTTTTCTAAGTGACTTCACTGCAGATTTGACTTCGTTAGATGTATCCTCAGAAAATGTACTAATTTGAATATATCCTACTTTTTTATTCTTTTTCGAAATACTACTATAGACTGTTTTAACAGGAATATCATCTCGTTTTATTGAAACATTAAATGTTGATGAATCACGTTTAATAGTTAGTTTCACTATTGTTCCTTTTTTACCTCTAATTTTTGAAACAGCTTTTTCTAAACTGAGACCATAAATAGATTTACCATCTATTTTTTGGATAATATCATCTGTCTTCAAACCAGCCTTTTTAGCTGGTGTTCCTTTAATAGCTGAAACAATCTGAATATTTTTCTTGCTAATTTTGACTTCAGCACCGATTCCAACAAATTTACTAGAAATAGTTGAATTTAAATTAGTCGCATCTTCTTTACCTAAATAGGCCGTAAATTTATCTCCAGTAGAGTCGACCATACCATTGATAGCCCCATCGACTAATTTTTTCTTACTGATATTTTTATAATAAGAATTATTTAGTGCCGAATAAACAGACTCAATTTTGGCTAAATCTGAACTAGTCGTTTGTAATGACCCAACTAATGTATTAATTTGACTAATTGCAAAAAAATACATTGCAGCAGCTCCGACTATAAAAGATAAACAAATTGACCCTATTAAGGTCCAAAAATGACGACCAAATCTAAAACGTTTTTCTTTTTTATCTTTTTCCATAATTTAATTCCCCACTAATTCATTTTGTCTAAATATCGGGCCCAAGCGTCATCAAAAATTGTCATTGAAGGTAAATATCCTGCATTTAATTCAAGATAATTAGAAAGAAAGTCATACTTATCTGACAATTTAGGAAAACTTTGATCATAAAATGCATTATTTGCAAATTGGGACACCTCATCCGTACCGTGATCATTGCGTTCGGTCATTAAAAATTGATAAAATGTTTGTCTCATAAATTGATACCTCATTTAATTTAAAGGGATAGAAACATCGAATTTAAAAACATTCGTTTTTAAATCAATTTTGGTTGCACTAGCTTGTATACCATTCTCAATATCTAGTTTTTTTAAGTTAAGCATAATTGTTTGTTCTTTGCTATTAATCGTAATCCAATTTGGTAAATCATATGCATTTTTTACATAATCCATTATAAACTTTTTAGGAACTGGTAATGAACCTACAGCAACAGATTTTGCTTTTAACAAGATATTACCATCATCTGTTACAACTGGATCTGAATATAATGTGAATGAAATATTTTGTCCTAAAATTTTTGTTGTGCCCATTAATATAGCAGATTTATCTACTAAAAACCGATATTTAATTGATTGACCTTTTTGAATTGATTTTAAATAATAATTAATGGTTCCGTTAAGTTGTTCCTTGTTCATTTCCACGCTTAGTTCTGTTCTTTTTGTTGCTTTTGAAGTGGTTTGAGTTGTTAGTGTCTTTTGATCTTGGGATTGGTTCATAATACTAACGGAAAAATAAAGTAGTACGCCAATCAATAAAGAAAATAATATGATAAACGCAACTTTCCATGCGTTAAAAGTGGTTGATGTTTTTTCTGTTCTTTTCGGCATAATTCTCCTCATTATTTAAATAAATGATGTTCTTCCATTGATTTGAACAACAAATCAGTCATTTTTTTATAACCTTTTTTATTTGGATGAAAATGATCAGTTATAGAAATATAGTTATTTTTTTCATCTTTTTCTTGCAAGACACTTTCAAGATTAAAACTAGATAAATCAGATAAGTCTGAGCTACCCAAAGTCTTGGCTAATTTACTTGTTTTACCATAATATTGTCCTTCAGAAAGCTGTTTTTCAACACTAACAAAATAACTATTTTTATCATTTTTAACAACCTTGTTGGTTACGTTATTCCATGATTTAACAATCGTTTTCATACTACTCATTTCGGGGAAATAAACGTAAAATGGGTTATACACTCCTATAACGTAGATAGGCGCGCTATTATTATATTTTCTAATCTCTTTAAATAAATCATTTAAATTTTTTGTATAAGTCATTTTTTCAGTATCAATAGCTTTATTTAACTTATCAGTATCATTAGATAAAATGTTTTTTTGTATAACCTGTAATAGGTCATTCCCACCAACTGTTAATGTAATAACAGTGGCTTTTTTTAACGTTTTTTGCATTTTGGGTTGTTTCTTTAATCTGCTATAAATTTGATCACTTCGATCTCCTGATAAGCCAAAGTTAGAGGCAGTTACTTTCATATTTTTATCAGTATTTATTTTTTCTGTAATTAATGAAACGAATCCACCTTTATTCGTTTCATCTCCGACACCCTGCGTTAAAGAATCACCAAGGGATACTAGCTTAAGAGCTGTTTTTTTATGGGGCACTGTTATTAAAGAATGATTCGAAAAATGGCCGGTTGCAAACCACAGCCCACTAAATATAAGACCACTTAGTACTAAAATACTTAAAATAGTAATGGAAAAGCTTTTAAAAAATTTCAAAAAATCATTCCTTTATTTAATTAAAAAAACCGGACAAAAACAGCTGTTTTTGGACCAGTTTAAAAATAATTATTTAATATATTAGTCTTTATCTGTGTAGAACATCACTGCAAAAGCCCCTGGACCACCATGCGTCGCAATAATAGGTGCTGTCTGTCGAACTAGAATATCAACTTTTGGGACTGCTGTTTGTAATAAATCGCGAACTTCAAATGCCTTTTTTTCATTTCCAGCATGAGAAATACCTACTGCTTTAACATTAGGTGTACTTTTTAATTCTTCAACTAAATCTGCAATAAATCTGTTAACCGTCTTCATACCACGGCCTTTATTTTTAATTTTTAATTCGCCATCAATCATTTCCAAAATAATCTTCATATTTAAAACACTTGAAAGAACACCAGTTAATCTTGATATACGTCCACCTTTGACCAGATTATCCAGAGTCATAACGGCCATATTTAGAGTTGAATTCTTACGGATTTCAGAAATTTTTGTTAAAATATCATCCATTGATGCACCTGAATTTGCTAACTTAGCAGCTGCTAAGACTTGAAAAGCCATACCTCGATCAGTAGAACGAGTATCAACAACGGTTACATCGGATTGACTCATTTCTGCAGCTTGCTCTGCAGTATGAACTGTACCACTAATTTGGTCAGTCATGTTAAGTGAGAGAACTTGGCTACCATCTGCCCCAAGACTGTCAAACATTTCTACAAAAGTACCAATTGGTGGCTGACTTGTTTTAGGTAACGTTTTTGACGTTTCCATTTTAGTCTCAAATTCGTCATTTGTAATTGATTCACCTTCAACGTAAATAGTATCATCAATCATAACGCTTAGAGGTATAATGCTAATGTCATTTTCTTTTATTTCATTATCTGTTAATCCAACAGATGAATCCGTTATTATTTTAATTTTTTTCATGTTTCTTCATCCACACTTTCTTAACAAAAGTTTTTAATCATGATACAATAATGTCACTATAAACTTTTCTATTTATAATGTCTAGTATATCAGAATTACTGGTCTATTTCACATAGAAATTGATGACTGAGGTGTTTTTTTGGAACATAATTACAGTAGAAGGTATCTCATCTTAAATGAGGTATTAAACGCGGTAACTCATGGTATTGGTCTTGGGTTAAGTATAGCGGGATTGATTTTTTTACTTATTAAAGGTGCTCATAATGGTAGTGCATTAGAAATTACCTCGTATGCTATATATGGTTCATCTTTGGTACTGCTGTACTTAACTTCTACCCTATTTCATAGTTTAATATTTACACGAGCAAGAACTGTTTTTCAAATCTTCGATCATAGTAGTATCTATATTCTGATAGCAGGTACTTATACGCCTTATTGTCTTCTCTCTGTTGGTGGGGCATTAGGTTGGACACTATTCGGAATCATCTGGATGATGACCGTTTTAGGAATTATTTATAAATCAATTTGGTTGGGTCATTTTAAAACAATTTCAACCATCATTTATCTAATTATGGGCTGGCTTTGTTTGAGCGCAATGATGCCACTTTATAATAGCCTCGGTACAATTGGGTTCTGGCTACTTGTTTCTGGTGGCATTGCGTTCACAATCGGCGCTGGAATTTATAGTATAAACGGTGTTAAGTACTTACATGTCGTTTGGCATTTATTTGTGATGTTAGGTACAGGATTAATGTTTTTTTCTATTTTATTATATACTTAAAGTTAAAAAGCGAAGACACATCCGTATTGGATATGTCTTCGCTTTTTAATTATTTTTTATCATAAATTCTAAATTCATGATCATATACATTTTTTTTGTCAATCATTCCCGGAATCGTTTCAATTAATTTCCAATGAGTATAATCAATAGGAATCATCATCACATCACCATCAAACGTAGCGTTAATTTTTGTTTGATACAATCTATTAACTTTTACATACATTTCAGAAAATAATGTTGCGCCACCAATAACAAAAATATCTTCAGAATATGTTTCTAATAAATCATTCAACTCTGGTATTGAATGAACAATCTTTAGAGTATCTGTTTCAACTAAATCGTTTTTACTTGAAAGAACAATATTAATTCGATTTGGTAATAGTCCCGGAAAACTTTCAAATGTATTTCTGCCCATAACAACGACCTTATTAAGCGTTGTTTTCTTAAAAAATTTTAAATCATTTGGTAAGTACCAAGGTAGCTTACCCTTATATCCAATATGATGTTCACTGTCTTCAGCCCAAATAAAATTAATCATTATTGACTCTCCTTAAGTAAATATTAAACTGCAACAGGCGCTTTAATAGGTGGTGCAGGATTATAGTCTTCTATTTTAATATCCGTCATATCGTATTCAAAAATACTATTTTTATCAGGATTTAACCATAATTTTGGCATGGGTTGCACTTCACGAGAAAGTTGTTCCTTCACTTGTTCTATATGATTATTGTAAATATGGGCATCGCCTAATGTGTGAATGAATTCACCAACTTCAAGTCCAACCTCTTTAGCAATTAGATGAGTTAATAACGCATAACTTGCAATATTAAATGGTACACCTAAAAAGACATCGCCACTTCTTTGATATAATTGACAACTTAATTTACCATCAGCCACATAAAATTGAAATAACGTATGGCAAGGTGGTAATGCCACATTTGGTACATCTTCTGGGTTCCAAGCGGACACAATTAATCTTCTAGAATCAGGTGTTTTTTTGATTGCTTCAATAACATCTTTAATTTGGTCAATCGTATCACCTTGTCTAGTTTTCCAATTACGCCACTGACTACCATAAACGTCACCTAATTCACCAAACTTTTTTGCAAATTCATCGTCTTCAATAATTTTATCGCAAAAAAGGTTTTTCTGTACTTCATATTCTTTTTTAAAATCAGTCTCTAAAAGTGATCGATGTCCAAAATCAGTCATATCTGGACCCATATACTGAGAACTTTCAATGTAATTTTTAAAAGCCCATTCGTCCCAAATATGATTCTTATGTTTCAATAAATATTGGATATTAGTATCACCTTTTAAGAACCACAGTAACTCACTCTTAATTAAACCAAATGGTACTTTTTTAGTTGTTAGTAGTGGGAATCCTTGACTTAAGTCAAACCTCATTTGATAGCCAAAAAGACTTTTAGTTCCCGTTTTTGTACGATCAGATTTATCATTTCCGTTCATTAAAATATCACGTTCAAGTTGCAAATATGTTTCTTCCATACGAAAATTACCCCTTTTCTGCATATTTACCTAAATAGTCCCAACGATTCATCTTTTCTTCAATTTCATCATCTAAATTATCAATTGACACTTGTAGTTCACTTAATGCTACAAAATCATTGCCATTGATATTCGACATATCACTTTCAGCTTTTTCTTTCTTAGCTTCTAAATTATCAATTGTCTGTTCAATTGTTTCAAATTCTTTTTGTTCAGCATAAGTTAATTTAACTTTTAATTTATCGTCAGAAATGGTGTCGTGTTCGATAATTTTTTCTTTTTTTGATATTGATACGGCATCATCCAGTGATTCTTTAGCAAGGTACGATGTAAATAATCCAGTATAACGATTAATTTTAGCATCGCCTTCAAAAATAAGTAATTGATCTGCAACTTTATCTAAAAAATATCTATCATGTGAGACAGTTATAACTGCGCCATTAAAAGATTCTAAATAGTCTTCAAGTACTGTTAATGTTCCAATATCTAAATCATTTGTAGGTTCATCTAGTAATAAGACATTTGGTTGTTGCATAAGTAATTTCAAGAGATAGAGTCTTCTTTTTTCACCACCGGATAGCTGTCTAATTAATGTCCCATGCATCGATCTTGGAAAAAGAAACTGCTCTAAAAGTTGTGTTGTACTTATTCGTTCGCCATGTTTATTTTCGATATTTTCACCAATTTCATTTAGATAGTTAATCATTCGTTTATCGCCAGGTATGGGTTCAGTTTGTTGCTGGTAATAACCTAATTTAACCGTTTCGCCCATTAGTAATTCGCCAGAGTTAAGTGGTAATTTTCCAGCAATTGCATTTAGTAAACTAGATTTACCAGCACCATTTTTACCGGTAATCCCGATTCTATCGCTCGCCTGAATCAACTCACTAAAATGATCAATAATTTTATGATTTTCTAAGACTAAACTAGCTTCTTTTAGCTCAATAACCTTTTTACCAAGCCGCTGTTGGCCTAGTCCAATTGAAACATCTTGATCAATTTGTAATGAATTCATATTTTCTTTTAAATCGTTAAAACGGTTAATTCGTGCTTGTTGTTTTGTTGATCTAGCTTTTGCTCCAGTACGCATCCAAGCTAGTTCCTTTTTATATAGCTGTTGTTCTTTATGCTCAGCGGTAACTTCCTGGGCAACTCTTTCAGCCTTTTGAGCAACGAAATCTTGATAGTTACCTTCATACGAGTGTAATTTACCAAATGATAGTTCTAAAATCTGGTTGGCAATTTGATCTAAAAAATACCGATCATGAGTAACAACAATTAAAGCTCCTTTGTACGTTTTAAGGTAACTTTCTAGCCATTCAATAGAACTAAAGTCCAAATGGTTTGTTGGTTCATCAAGAATTAATAAGTCAGGAGCTTGTATGAGTACTTGAGCCAAGCCAACTCTTTTTTTCTGTCCACCAGATAAGGTTGAGACTTTTTGTGTTAAATCCGTTATTTGTAATTGCGTTAGAATTGTTTTAACGTCATTATCGGCATTCCATGCATCTTCACGATTCATACGATCTTCCGCATCTGAGTAACGTTGCTGTAATTTTTCATCTTCAGGATGTTCACTATAGGCTGTTAAAACAGCTTCATAATGACGAATTGTTTCAAAAATAGGTGAAGCTCCTTCAAAAGCGGCTTCCATAATTGTCATATCATCATTTAATTCTGGTATTTGTTTTAAATAACTCATACGATAGTTATTTGGTTTAATTAAATCTCCTGAATCAGCTGGGTCAAGGTCTGTTAATGCATTTAATAACGTTGTTTTCCCTGAACCGTTAGTTCCAATCAATCCGATTCTATCTTTTTCATTAACAATAAAATTTAAATCATCAAATAATGTTTTTTCGCCGTATGTTTTCTTTAAATGTTCTACCCTCAGTGTTTGCATGTAATCACTCTCTTATCTAATTGATTCTCTTTTATAATTTGTATTACTAAGCATGTTTTGTAAAAAAAGAGATTAAATGATATTTAATCTCTTTTTTTACGCTAATTTTAACATTAGTTGCTTAGCCACTTTTAATAATTGAGTTGATTCGTTTGGGACTTCTTCTAGTAAAATACGATTTTCCAATATGGATAAAATTTGGCCTAATTTTTCACCTGGTTGAATACCAACATCTTTTATTAACTGTCGTCCATTAATTGCCATGTCTTTTTTAGACTTAATTGGAAGTGCAGTATAAGCAACTGTCAGCATTTCTGCATCTAAATTACTATTAAATATTGCTGCAACTTCATTTGCAATTAATAATAATTCTAATCCAGTTTCATACATCAGTTCTCGATTAACGGAATCATGAATAATACCGTTAAGTGCTTTGATAACTATTTGAACGTGTGTAATTAACTCATTTGAACTTTTCCATGAGATTAGAAAATGATTAATATTAGTTTCTGTTATCTTTAGAACATGAATAATTAACGACCAAGCAGCTACTTCTGATGTAAGTTTAATTGATTGCATTTTTGACATATCAGTTAGTTCCGATAAATAATTATTAAATTCGGGACAATATTTTACTAAATCTGATTCAACAAAATGTCGAAGTCCAATTTGAGGATTTTTTCCCAACAGTAATTTAATAAATTCAATATGAATCCGTTCAATAGCAATCTTTTTCAATAGTGGTGCATGTTTATTTAATGCTTTCTTCGTTTCCATTTCGATTGTGAAATCTAATTGGCTTGCAAATCTAATTGCCCTCATCATTCGTAAAGCATCTTCATTAAAACGTTCATCAGCAGTGCCAACAGCTCTAATGATGTGATTTTCTAAATCTTGTAGTCCGTTGAACAAATCAATAATCCGTCCATCATGTGTCATTGCTAAGGCATTGATTGTAAAATCACGACGTTTTAAATCTTCTTCTAAAGAGCGTACAAATTCAACATGATCTGGACGTCTAAAATCTTGATAAGTTGATTCTGTTCGAAATGTGGTGATTTCATAACCTTCTCCATGATCTAAAACCATAACAGTCCCATGTTGAATACCTGTATCTACCGTCTTATTAAAAATTTCCTTAATTTCCTCAGGGTATGCACTAGTGGCAATATCAATATCATGGATTGGTAATCCTAAGATAGTATCCCTAACACTTCCTCCGACAAAATATGCTTCAAAACCAGCATTTTCAATGGCTTTAATCACTGGTTCAGCATTAATGAAATCATCCGCAAGATTGGAAACTATCATAATATATTTTCCAATCCAACTAGTAATTCTTTATATTGTCCAATTTTTTCAGTAGCTAATGCAACACCAGACATGAATGAAATACGGTCAAATGAGTCCTGACGAATAGTTAATGCTTCACCCTCGCCACCAAATAAGACTTGTTCATGAGCAACATAGCCTGGTAAACGGACACTATGAATTCTCATGCCTTCAAAGGCTGCACCTCTCGCACCTGGTAATGTTTCTCTTTCATCAGGGTTGCCTTGAATTTTAGGTTTACGAACTTCAGCAATTAATTTTGCGGTATTTAAGGCTGTACCACTTGGAGCATCCAATTTATTATCATGATGCATTTCAATAATTTCAACGTCAGGTAAATACTTAGCAGCTTGTTGCGCAAATTGCATTAATAAAACAGCTGAAATACCAAAATTAGGAGCAATCAATCCACCTAATTTTTCTGTTTTACATAATTGTTTAAGTTCAGCTATATTATTTTCCGATAAACCCGTAGTCCCAATAACTGGTGACATATGTTTCGAAATAGCAAATTTAGTATTTTCGAAAACAACACTTGGGACAGTAAAATCAATCCAAACATCGGAAACTACGTTTATTTCATCTAGCTTATTGAATATTGGGACATTCTCTGTCTTATAGTCAGTAATTTCATTTATATTTTTTTCTGTAGCTGTAGTACTATAGACTCCAACTAATTCAAATAATGGATTTTCTAAGATCATATTTGTTGTAGTGGCACCCATTCGTCCTTTAAATCCAGCAACCAAAACTTTAATCATAGTAATCCTCCTCATCTTTAATTAATACAATCTAGTTTAACAGATTTATACTAGATTTAAAATGATAGTCAGCAGACATTCATCGATAATATGGTATGATATTTATATTGAATTTATTTCAGGGGGTAGAACTAATCTTAAAAAATGAACGAATTAAAATAATCGATTTAGTAATGATTGCGTTAGGTTGTTGTTTTTATGCATTTGGATTAGCAACCGTTAATATAACAAACCATCTTGCTGAAGGTGGTATAACCGGAGTTACTTTAATTTTACGTTATTGGTTTCATATTGATCCTGCGTATTCAACAATTGCAATTAATGTTCCATTAATCCTTATTGGTTACCGTTTTTTAGGTAAACGATCATTAGTCTATACTATATATGGAACAATAATGTTATCTCTTTTCTTATGGATTTGGCAACGTGTTCCGATTCAAATTAATGTAAATGATGATTTGTTTTTAGCAGGTATCCTTGCTGGTGCTTTTGGTGGCCTTGGGTCAGGCTTAGTATATCGTTTTGGTGGTACTACTGGTGGAACTGATGTAGTGGCTCGAATTTTTGAAAAAACACGTGGTATTCAAATGGGTAAGACAATTCTTGCCCTTGATATTGCTGTTTTGGTCATATCACTTAGCTACTTAGATTTAAGGCATATGATGTATACCCTACTAAGCTCATATGTTTTCTCAAAAATTGTTAACTTCACTCTTGAAGGTAGTTATTCTGGACTTGGCATCTTAATAATTAGTGACCAATATCAAATTATAACTAATGAAATTTGGGATAAATTAGGCAGAGGTGTTAGTTACATCAATGGTGAGGGATCTTATTCTCGCCAAAATAAAAAAATGATTTATGTTGTTATCAACCGTAATGAACTTCATCAGTTGAAGGAAATATTACAAAACCAGGATTCAAATGCTTTTGTTTCAATTAGTAGTGTTAATGAAGTACTGGGACAAGGGTTTAGTTTTAATCGACAAAAAAAGAATAAAATCACTAATATCACTAATATCTTTAATAAATGATTGGTCTTGCGCACTGCGATTTTTGCAGTGCGCTTTATTAGTGTGATATAGTTAAAGTAACTTATTGTTTATTACTAAAGGAGGCAATTAAATGAATTATCCCTATCAAAAAGCTTTTAATTTATCATTAGAATCCAACTCTTTGTCCCCATCAACAATTTTAGAATATAACTACGATATTCATGATTTTTTTAACTATCTTCTAAATTTTAATGATGCATTCTCTAATTCAATAATGGTTGAAACTATCTTAGAATCAGACGTTCGTCAATATTTAACTATGCTTCAAGATAAAAGAAATATTAAAAATTCAACATATACTAAGGTTTTATCGCATCTGAATGGTTATTTTAAATATTTATTTACCCATCAGATAAATACTCATATTCCAACATTAATGTTAAAAGGGAAAAAAAATATCGCAAATTCTGTTATAACCTTCAATTGGTTAATAGACTTCGACTCTTATCTTTTAAATTCAGAAATTAGCTACTATTCTCGACTTGTTTTATTAATGACACGGCATTTCTTTAAAATTTCAGAAATCTTACAACCTGGTTTTTTCGTTAGCTTTAAACAATTAACATTTACGGAAACAGAGGAATTATTTTTGAAGCAATTCAATACCTATATTAAACAACTACAAATTTTACAAAACTCCAACGATTGCTTTTTAAAACTGCGTAAAAATGTTGAAGCACCTTTATTATCTTTACCTGGTCTACATAAATTTTTAAAGAAAGATTTACAATTTATTGCGCCAAATGTTTCACCACGTCTGCTGTACCAGTCAGCTATTTGTTTTTCTATTCTCACTAACAATACGATGACAGATTCAGAAATTATGATGACGTTAAGAATTGATCCAAATTCACTTTTATACTACCGTCATTTAATTATTGAACAAAAATTAATCATATAAACCTTAAAAGAGCAACAAAAAGGAGCTAGAAAAATTCTAGCTCCTTTTTGTTGCCCAAATATTTTTAAATTATGCTACTTTTCGCCATAACTTTATCTAACCAATAGTCTTAATAATTCGTGCTGGATTACCTGCGATTAAAACATTATCAGGTACATCTTTTGTTACCACACTACCAGCACCAACGACGACATTATTTCCAATCGTGACACCAGGTAAAACAATCACTGATCCACCAAACCAACAATCATCACCAATTGTAATTGGTGCATCATATTGCCATCCTTCACGACGTAAATTTTTGTCCATAGAATGATGATTAGGTGTATATAACTGACAATTAGGCCCAATGAAACAGTGTTCTCCAATTGTTATTTGTCCTGCACTTAAAATCTGTAAATTAGAATTAATAAATGTGCCTGACCCTATTTTTAACATTTCCGGCCATTCTATAGTTGAAATTGGAAAATATATTTCAGCAGATTTTTCCATATTAGGTAAAAATTCTTTAAGCATTTTATCTGCATCATTCGTATCATGAGCCGCCAATTTATTTATTTTATAAATAGTTTGTGCACTTGTTTTAACAGTTTTTTGAGCCCATTCTTCTTTAGAATATTGGTACCAATCGCCATCTATAATTTTCTCAGTAATACTTTTTTTACTCAATCGTTCAATTTCTTTTTCGTTTAAATCTTTCATGTCCCTACCCCCGATATATAATTTTAGATAATTAATCGCCATTTAAACAACATTACCTATCTAAAATTATATCCTTAATAGCAATTAAAAAGCAAAAAATAATAATATCATTTATAAATATACCATCATAAATTCTATAATCTCTTTTCAAAAATTAAATTTTGGTCATTTTGTTCTATAAAGTGATAATTATTAGTCTTAGCTACTTTCAAACTTTTTATATTATTCAAATCTAGTATTATTTTTAATTTTTTTAACTTATATTCCTTTATAGCTAGTTTCTCAAGTTCTGTTAAGGCCTTTGACATTATTCCGCGTCCTACATACGACTTGTCTAACCAATAACCAACCTCAGCAGTTCCCATATGTAAATCTATTCCATGTAAATCAATCATGCCAACGATATTCTTATTAATTTTTATAGCGAAAATTAATTTAGTTTCATCCTTAAAAGAGTCTCTTAAAAAAATTATTTCATCATTAATCGATTTCATAGCATTAACCCATGGAAGCCACTCACTTAATTCAAGACGATTACGACTAATTAAATTAAATATTTCAGTACTATCTTCTAATTTTGGTATCACTATCTGATTTGTAATCATTTTACTTCCCCTTCTTTAAGCAAATCTTACAAATTGCTAACAAAAAACGCTTATACCAAAAGAATGATATAAACGTTTTATTTTAATAATTTATATCATTTTGAATATCAATAATTTCTTGATCATCAGGTACTAAAGCTAAGTAATGTTTAATTGCGTCCTTTAACTCCTCTTGTCGTCCGTTCTCTCTAAAAATAAATATAACAGATCTTAAAAAGTCAACTTGATTAGTAAAATAAGGGTATGCTTCTAAATAATTTTCTTCAGCTTTATCATAATCTTCAAGTCTTTCATATGAAATAGCTAAATTCCAAAATATTTGAGGATCTACATCTCCGTCGCTCTTGATATCTTCTAGTAATTTAATATCTTCATCATCACGTTCTTGCTTAACTAATAAATTACTTAATTGTAATAATATGCCAGTATTATCTGGATTAATATCAATTGCTTTATTTAAATACTTTTCAGCTTGCTTCTCATCGTCCAATTTTAAGGCAACAGTCGCTGCCTGTTCATACAATGTATCATTTACCTCGTCAACCGCTAACCCTTCTTGATAGACAAGTAAAGCATCATTCAATCTATTCTCATCTGAAAGTGCTTGACCAAGAATTGGATATAAGGATGTATACGAAGGATCTTCTTCCTTCAAATCATAAAGAATATCAATTGCTTTTTGTTGATCATTTAATTGTAGATAGGTTAAACCCATCTGTAACTTAGTATCAGAGTCCATATTTTCTAAATGAATTTGTTCTAAATATGCCATTGCTTTTTCAAACTGCCCACTGTTTGCGTAACTAACACCTAATCTTTGTACTAAGTTAACCTGTGACAGTTCAGTCTGTCCTGATTTAATTAATTCAAGATAAAATCCGATTGCCTGACTAAATTGTTTTGTATTAAAATATAGTTCGCCTAAAGCAAATTGGATAACTTCTTCTTCAGGAGCCAACTTATATGCAGTTAATAATTTATTTTCACTAACTTCAAACATACCTTGTGTCTGATATAAATCGGCAGCAACCATAAGAGACTGAAGATAAGCTTCTGAATCTTCTTCAATTTCTGACAAATAGTTAAGTGCTTCATCAGATTTTCCTTCACTAATTGCAATATCTGCCAGGAATGTTTTTAAAGTATCTTCTTCTGGATATTTTTCTAATAATCTTTCATAAGTACGTTTAGATTGAGCTAAAAAACCTAAGCTATATAACTCTTCTGCTAAACTAAATAATGTTGCATCATTGTCTTTTCTTAATGCTCTGGCAAATTCTTTCATTGCCTCATCAATTTGTCCTTCGTCCAAGTAGTCTAGCATAATTTCTGAATGCGTCATTAAATAACTTCCCTTCATTATTAAATTAATATGGTTTAGTTTAATCTATCATACACACAATAGCTAGTAATCTCGTACATAACTATTGTCTATAAAATAAATTATAGATTGAAAAAGCTAGTACAAAATGAATTGTACTAGCTTTTTCTAAGTATTATTTAACAGAATCCTTTAAAGCTTTACCTGGTTTAAATGCAGGTACTTTACTTGCAGGGATTTGAATTTCTTCACCAGTTTGTGGGTTACGACCTTTACGAGCAGCGCGTTCACGTACTTCAAAGTTACCGAAACCGATTAATTGAACTTTTTCACCTGTAGCTAATGTGCTTTGGATTGAACCAAATACAGCATCAACTGCGACAGTAGCATCTTTTTTTGTCAATCCTGTTTCTTTTGCAACATTTTCGATTAATTGTGCTTTGTTTGCCATAATGTTTCACCTCCCCTAAAATGTGTCCGAATATTTAAAAATATTCAGCCATTATTATTTAAAATAAATAATAATAATAGAACCAGAGATTACTCTACTAATTCTTTATTTAAGATACCATACAAAACGTATTACATCAAGGTATTTAACTACTTTAGCAGAAAAAAAGATGGCATGGTAGCGTTTTATCAATTTGAATTATTTTCTTCTTCTTTCAATAACATGAATTGGTGTTCCTTCAAAATCAAACGATGTTCTAATTTGATTTTCTAAGAAACGTTCATATGAAAAATGCATCAAATCAGTATCATTAACAAATACAACGAATGTAGGTGGTTGTATTGCTACTTGTGTTGCATAGTAAATTCTTAAACGTTTTCCATTATCAGTTGGCGTTGGATTATGGGCTACTGCATCCATAATGACATCATTTAATACTGAAGATGTAATACGACGACTATGATTTTCATTTACGCGTTTAATTAATTCGGGTATCTTAGATAATCGTTGCTGTGTAATTGCAGACACAAAAATAATAGGAGCATAACTAAGATATGCAAATTCTTGACGTATATTAGCCTCAAAATCAGATAATGAATGATTATCTTTTTCAAGAGTATCCCATTTATTTACGACGATAATGATACCACGTCCTGCTTCATGGGCATACCCTGCAACTCTCTTATCTTGTTCCCGAATACCTTCTTCAGCATTTAACACAACTAAAACAACATCTGAACGATCAATAGCACGCATGGCACGTAGTACAGAATACTTTTCAGTATTTTCATATACTTTTCCGCGTTTTCTAATACCAGCTGTATCAATCATTGAGAACATATCGCCCTCTTCAGTATCAAAAGCTGTATCAATTGCATCACGTGTAGTCCCTTCAATAGGTGAAACAATAACACGATTTTCACCCAGGATTGCATTCACCAATGAAGACTTACCCACGTTAGGACGACCAATCAAACTAAACTTAATTCGACTGTCATCTTCATCAGGAATATTTTCAGGGAATTTCTTTGTAATCTCATCCAATAAGTCACCAACCCCAAGGCCATGACTACCAGAAACTGGAAATGGTTCTCCAAATCCTAATGAATAGAAATCAAAAATATCTTGTCTAGACTCGGGATTATCAACTTTATTAACCGCTAAAATAACTGGCTTATCAGAACGATATAAAATTTTAGCCACTTTCTCATCAGCATCCGTTACGCCTTCTTTTACACTTACAAGAAAAACAATAACATCAGCTTCATCGATTGCGATTTGTGCTTGTTCAGTGATTTGCGTCAAAAAGGGTTCATCACCGATATCGATACCACCAGTATCAATCAAGCTAAATTTTTGCGCTAACCACTCACTATGAGCATAAATACGATCTCGTGTAACACCAGGAGTATCCTCAACAATTGAAATTCTTTCCCCGGCTATTCTATTAAAAACTGTGGACTTTCCAACATTAGGACGTCCAACAATTGCTACAACAGGATTTGCCATAGATAGTACCTCACTCTCTAAATATCTTTTGTAATAAATAATAAAAACGACTGAACTACAGTTCAGTCGTTACTTAAAAATAATATTTTAATTATTTGTTAGTATCTGCATCTTCTAATGCTTTACCTAAAATATCACCAAGTGTGAAACCAGTACTTTCTTCTGGCATACCACTCATTGTTGATTTAGGAGCTTTAGCTTTTGGTGCAGCTTTTTTAACTGTTTTTTTCTTTTCAGGTTTTTCTTCTGTTGCTGGTTTTTCTTCGAGAGCTTTAATTGATAAAGCTAAACGATGTTCTGCTGGATGTACTTCAAGTACTTTAACTTGAACAGCTTGGCCAGTTTTTAAAACTTCGCCTGGTGTAGCAATATGTGTGTAAGAAATTTGTGAAATATGAACTAATCCTTCAATTCCAGGCATAACTTCAACAAATGCACCAAATGTCGTTAAACGTTTAACAGTACCATCTAAGACGTCATCTACATGGATATCATTTTCAACATTATCCCATGGTTGAGGTAATGTTTGTTTGATTGATAATGAAATACGATTCTTATCTAAATCGATTGCCAATACTTTAACTTTAACTTCTTCACCAACTGATAAGACATCTTCTGCCTTAGAAATACGGTTGTAAGAAATTTCTGAAATATGAACAAGTCCATCAATACCACCAAGATCAACAAATGCACCGAAGTTAGTTAAACGGGCAACTGTTCCTGTTACAACTTCACCAACTGTTAAAGTTTTAAGAGTTTCTACTTTTTGAGCATCTCTTTGAGCTTTAACAATTGCTTTATGTGATAAGATTAATCTATTTTCAGTTGGGTCAATTTCAATAATTTTGAAATCTAATGTTTGATGGTTATATTTTGATAAATCTTCAACAAAACGATCATCAATCATTGAAGCGGGTACGAATCCACGCACACCAGCATCAGCAACTAATCCACCTTTAACAACTTGTGTTACTGTAGCTTCGATTGTAGCATCATCATCAGCTAATTTTTGTAAGTCATTCCAAACTTCACGTTCAGCAATTCTTCTTTGTGATAGTAAGTAACTACCACCTTCTTTATCGCCACCGATACTTGAAATAACAACTAAATCCATAACGTCACCAATTTTGACAACGTCTTCTGTTTCTTCACCAGCTTTAAGTGCTAGTTCTTTAGCTGGTACAACACCTTCAACACCGGCGCCTTCAATACCAACAATGACTTGTTTAGCATCATCGATAGCTAAAACTTCACCTTTTATAACAGAACCAACCTTAACTTCACTTACACTATTTAATGCTTCTAGTAAATCATTATTTTCTTCAATATTACTCATGGACAATGTCCTCCTTAGCGAATAAACTCTATTTATTATTTTAGCTGAAATGAAGAGTAATTACTAGTGCTAATACTCATTTTTCACATTTTATTTTATTATTTGTTAATTATATCCATAATTTTCTGTACGACCCCATCAATATTCATTGAAGTCGTATCTACAAGTATAGCATCTTTTGCCTGAATAAGCGGAGAAATTTCACGTGTAGAATCTTTTCGATCTCGTTCGGCAATTTCAAACTCTAAAACATCAAGTGTTGTATTAATACCCTTAATTTGATTTTCCTTAAATCGGCGAAGAGCACGTTCTTTAACACTCGCAACTAAGAATATTTTAACTTCAGCATTTGGTAATACTGTCGTTCCGATATCACGACCATCCATAACAATTGATCCATCTTCGGCAATTTCTTGTTGTCTTTTAACTAATTCCTTGCGTACACCTTCTTGAGCAGCAACCGTTGAAACATTATTAGTTACCTCAGGTTGCCTAATTGCTTGTGTTATGTCTATATTGTTTATATAGACTAATTGTTCTGGATTTGCTGGTTTAAAAGAAATTATTGTATCTTTTAATAGACTAACTAACTTATCATCATTATCCAGCGCAACATTCTTTGCCATTGCTTCAAAAGTAATTGCTCGATACATTGCCCCAGTGTCGCAATAAACATAATTTAATTTTTTAGCAACTAATTTAGCGACAGTGCTTTTTCCTGCGGATGCCGGTCCGTCAATTGCAATTTGGATATTATTTTTCATCAAGTAATTCCTCCATAAAAATGGGATTGATTAGATATCAATCCCATATGTATATTATTTAACTCTTATTTTTTGTCCTGCACTAATAGAAGTAGTCAACCCTGGATTCATTTGTAGAAGTTGTTCTGTAGTTAACCCATTGTTTGCTGCAACACGATATATGCCTTGTCCTGCTTCGACAGTTACATATGACTTTGAAGATGCACTTGATGAACTATCAGAGCTGGTTGATTCACTAGACGCTGAGCTAGAGCTTGAATTAGTGCTAGAACTAGCTTTCTCTTTTGATTCAGAGCTAGCTTTTTCTTTTGATGCTTTTTCTTTCGATTCAGAACTAGCTTTTTCTTTTGATTCAGAGCTTTTCTTAGCACTTGAGCTAGAACTATCAGAATCATCAGTTTTGGTAACTATTTTTTTACTTACTGAACTCTCGCTTGTGGTTCTATCTTCTGGTTGGTATACTTTGTTACTTTCAACAATATAAAAAGCAATCGTTCCAATAATAATAGCTACAAAAACAACTAATAACCCCGTAGTTAATAATGAACTATTTTTACTTTTACGTCTATTCGCTGATCGAGAATAATTTCCATTATCGTCTCTATCGTCTTCGAATGATTTTTCCCAAGGCTTTTTTTCTGAATTATCTTTTTTATCACTCATTTTTCAATCCTCCTAAAAACAATTATCATTATTTTACCATAATAATCCAAATTATTCTCAAGATAATTTAAACAATCTTGAAATAATATTATCTGTTGATTGAATTAACTGCTTGTCATCATTTTTGATTATCTTTTTTTCTAATCCAATCTTTTGAAGTACATCCACATTAAATAACGCTGAGCAACAGAATTCATCATGTTCTATTAATTTCGATTCTCCAAAATGGTTTAAAATTTGTTGCTTTCGACAATTACTTGAATTAACAAACATTATCATATTTTGTAATCCAGTTTCTTTTTCAATTTTCCTTTGTCTAAAAAGGAACTGCACCTCTTCAACTGAGCTTTGTTTCTCATAGTAATAATCTAACAGTTTACCTTTTTCTTCTCCAAGACCAACTAATTCCTTATGTTTTTTAAAATACATCCTAATAAAATCATCATCTGGAATGGTTAAATCAATTAAGTTTCTTTGTAGAAACACATCATTTTCTTGAGAAAAAACAATTGCGATACTCTGCTGGCCATCTCGTCCAGATCGGCCAAATTCTTGTACGTAGCTTTCAAAATCAGCGGGCATATGATAATGGATAACGTATCTAATATCTTTCTTATTAATACCCATACCAAAAGCGCTTGTTGCACATATAACATCTATTTGATTTTCCATAAATTGTCTTTGTACCGTATACCTTGCCATATCATTCAAGTCAGCATGGTACGGTTCAGACCTTAATCCAGTGTTATTATTTATTAAATCTGAGACCTCATTTGCCTTTTTCTTGCTCGAGAAATAAACGATTCCAACACCCTTGATTTTATTCAATAAATTTAATAATTGCTTATTTTTATCAGATTCATCATGCACTTTTAAGACACTTAAAAAAATATTACTTCTATTAACCGATTTAATGATTTTATGAAAATCTCGACCTTCTGTTTTTAATTGTGTCATAATATCATTCTGAATATTTAGTGCAGCTGTGGCTGTCAACGCCAAAACGCAAGGTGTACCAAGTTTCACAATTGCATTATTCAAATCCAAATAATCAGGCCTAAAATCTGGTCCCCAAGTGGAGATACAATGTGCCTCATCTACAACAAATAGTGATACATCTATTTGTTTAAGGGCATTTATCACTTCAAATTGACTTAGCATTTCAGGAGATAAATAAACAAATTTATAAGATTGTATATTTTTTAACACATATTTTTTTTCAGAATAACTCAATATTGATGTTAATCCAATAGCTGTCCCATTACCACGAAAATTAAATTGACTAACTTGATCTTGAATTAAAGATAACAACGGTGAAACGATAACTGTCGTACCATTCATAAGATAGCCAGCTAACTGATAACACAATGATTTCCCAGTCCCTGTAGGTAGTACTGATAACGTGTCTTGACCAGATAAGATAGTTTCTATGGTTTCTTCTTGGCCTATCATAAATGAATCGAATCCAAAGTATTCCATCAATTTTTCTTTTAAATTAATTTTGGACATCTATTTTACTCCTATAAATTTGATACAAACGATAATCGAAAAAATTTATATCAGGTTTCTTATTTTGTATTATTTTAAAAGGTACTTGATCAATATCTCTCCCCATAATTTCAGATAAATCATTAACTATTTTTTTTGTTAAAAAAGTATCAAATGGAAATTTTTCACTAATCATTGCTAATTCAAGTAAATGTTCAAAAATTGTACTAGTCTTCAATCCTCTACTTTTAGCCACATCATTAACAGATAGGCCCATAGTAATTAATCTCATCGTTTCCTTTGCACTTTCAGAAATAATTCCTGTTTTTAGAATTGACTGAACTAATTCTTTGAACACACTTTGTTTTTGCTCCTCAATCCAACTAGCAAAAAAATTTATTGTATCTCTGTATATTAATTGAATCTCCATTTCTGATAGATTCAACTCATTTGCTAACTGTTTATTGGTCAATCCATTAAGATTATGACCAATTAATTTGTTCATAAATATTAAACTAGAATTTGTATCAATTTTTTGCACGAACAATCGTAATTCTAAATTAACTTGTTTTGTTAGTATTGTTTTGTCATTATTAGAAATCCATTTTTTGATATTAAATTTAGTTAATTCGGATGTTACGACAGGATAATAATGACGATTAACAAAGCTAAGTTCAGATACAACTTGTATAGCTAAAATACAAGTTTCTGACCATTCATTAAATTTATATTGATTTATTAATTTAGGGTGCTTAATTTGATATAAATCGCTTTTCGCTTTTTTTTGTCGAATTAAACCATTTTGCGTTAACCGAACTTGCCCATTAGATTCAGTGAGTAATTTATTTTGTTTCAACTTAGAAAGTATTTTTTGATATATTTCATTTGTAAATTGAGGATCAATACTAAAATAATCTAGCAAATCATAACGCATTCCCCAATATATATTGGAAACAGTATTCCGACCTGTAATAATGCTAAATATTACATTAGGTCGCCGATATTCGACATTAAACATTTGTAAGAGATAATCTTCAACCATAAAATACCATCCTTATAAAATAAAATGAGGAAGAATCACTTAAGAATTCTCCCTCATTAATTATACTATAGTTGTTTATATTTTTTATTATTTAACTGAACCCAACCATACATTCTCTGATATAAAAGACTAAATAACCCAACGACCAGAATTCCTTTTATAATATTAAAAGGAACAATACCAACAATAACGTACTTGGATACTGACATTCCGATATTCATACCGATAACATTCAAGTACACTGGTAGAATTACAAAATAATTTGCAATAGATAATACAGCAGTTAGTACAAAGGTACTCACTAAAACTGCCAAAATACTCTTTCCAAGTGTTGGCTTAAGGTTTCCTTTACCTTTGAGAAGATAATATGCTGGAAATGATACCGCCATTGATGCTAAGAAATTACTTCCAACACCTATCAAGCTGGCAATATCTGTTCCAGTTGAAACTAGATACAGCAATGAACGAACGACGGCAACCATCACACCGCTCATTGGTCCCAAAATAAAAAATCCAATTAAAATTGGTAAATCACTAAAATCAATTTTTAAATACGGAAAAATTACTGGGAAAGATAAAAACATTAATACGTATGAGATTGCAGCTAAGAACGCTGTAATCACAACTTTATAAACTGGTGACCGATTCATACTAGAAAACCTCCTGGAAGGCCATCTTCAATGAAGAACCTTTCAAGTAAATAAAAATGAACGCCATTAATCACTAAAGATTAACAGAGTTCATTTGAAATTACTTACTCAAATAAGCCCTATCTTCTTTATCCAGACTTTAACTGTCGGTACTGGAATTACACCAGTCCAGCCACATATACAATGTGGGTCGCGGACTATAACCGCCGGTCGGGAATTACACCCTGCCCCTGAAGACGAACCAAATATTTTATTACGCTACAAAATATAACATAGGATAAAATAAGTTACAATTATTTACGCTCGGCGATACTTTTCAATGCATGAACTTCTTCTTCAGATAACTCACGGTATTGACTCGAAGTTAATCCATATAAATCTAAGAATCCATAAGTTTCACGTTTTAATTTTTCCACTGGATGTCCGACCTCTGCCAACATATTTTTAACTTGATGATTTCGGCCTTCATGAATTGTTAATGAAACAATTGCTTTTTGCTTATTTTTATCTGCTGAAATAATTTTTGAATGAGCAGGAGCCGTTTTCTTACCATCAATTACAATTCCTTGACGTAACGTTTTTAAATCATCATTAGATGGAATACCATTCACTTTAGCGACGTAAGTTTTGTCAATCTTATACTTTGGATGAGTCATTTTGTTGGCTAACTCACCATCATTTGTCATTAATAATAATCCAGAAGTATCATAATCTAATCGACCGACTGGATAAATTCTTTCCCTTACACCTGGAAAATAATCCGTAACAACCTTACGATCTTTATTATCCTTAACAGCCGAAATAACTCCTCTTGGTTTGTAGAATAAATAATAGACTAATGGTTCTTCATTTAAACGAATACCATCAACTTCAATTTTATCTTCACTTGTGACCTTAATACCCAACTCACTTGCAACCTTACCATTCACCTTAACATGACCTTCTGAAATCATTTTTTCGGATTGTCTTCGTGACGCAACACCTGATTGCGCCATAACTTTTTGTAATCTTTCTGCCTCTGCCATATTATTCCTCATTTTCTTGTAATTTTTCGTTAAAATTATTTAAAAAAAGTTTACCTATTTCTCCATCAAAATCTTGATTTTCACTAATCACTGGAAGTTCTTTTAGTTCAGTTAATCCAAAATAATTTAAAAATTGCGTCGTTGTTACATATATAATAGGTCTTCCTGGTACATCAAGACGTCCATTTTCACGAATTAGATCTAAAGCAATCAATTTTTGCAGTGATCCTGAACTTTGAACTCCTCGGATATCATCAATTACAAGTCGTGTCACTGGTTGTTTATAAGCAATGATAGCTAGCGTTTCCAGTGCTGCATTAGAAAGTCTTCTTGAATTAGGATTTTCAAAATAATCTTTAATTAAATCTGCTAATTTCTCTTTTGTTACTAATTGATAACAATCATTATATTGAATTAGCTCCAAGCTAGAATTTATATCATTTTTATACTTTAATGATAATTTTTCAAGTTGTTCTTTAACTGCTGATTTCAATAATCCAGTTAATCTAGATAATTCTGCTAGAGATATTCCTTGATCCCCACTCACAAATAAAAGTCCTTCAATATTTGCTAAATGACTCACCTTCGTACCTCCTTAATACAATAATCTATGGTTCAATTTTTAAAATCTGAATCATTTCATGGCTATTTGCTTGTTTCAATTTAATTTGGTTTAATTTTGAAAGTTCTAATATTGCCAGAAAAGTAACAACAATTTCATCAACCGTTGTTGTTATTTCAAAAAAATCACTAAATATTAAACTCTTATTTGAATTTAGAATGATTTTTTTTATTTCTGATATTTTATCAGAGAGTGATGCTAGTTGCACATTAATTTTTTTCTCAATTGGTTGATGATTTATTTGCTTTATTAAAACTCTTTTAAAAGCATTCTCAAGTGTTTCTAAATCCAGGCCAGGTATATCAAGTTGAGGTTTATCAAATCTATTTTTAGGAATACTACTTTGTTCCTTAGAAAAATAATTCGCACGTTTATTTTCCCTGACGCTCAACTCTCCAGCCGCCTCTTTAAAAATTTGATATTCAATTAATTGTTCGACTAGACTTGCCCTTGGATCAGTTTGAGTTTCCTCTACATTGGAAAATTCTGCCGGTAATAACATTTGACTCTTAATTTTCATCAACGTTGAAGCCATCACTAAATATTGACCAATCACATCTAATGACATATTCGTAGTATCTTTAATAATAGTTAAATATTGCTCTGTTATTTCTGAAATTTGAATATCATAAATATCCATCTCAGAATCTTTGATTAAATGCAGTAACAAATCAAGTGGTCCTTCAAAAGAGGTTAATTTTAATGTTACCTGACTAATAGATTTAAATTTTTGACTCATTTTTTTGCATTTCCCATTTTTCAATTAATTTTGTAGTATCAATTGTACCCATGATTTTTTTATCAGGATATAGCGATAATACAGCGTTCAGAATCAAAAAACTAACTTTTTTATGTCTTTCATCTGGACTCAATGATATTGCCCGAACTACGACAACGTTGCCATCATTTTCAATACCAACTATACCAGTAAAATTACCTGCCTCATTTTTCCAAAGATACAAATCTCGATTTTCTGTATCTTGATAACCTTTAATTGCTAAATTAATTCTAGTAACATCCTTCAAGTCAGGTATAAATGACAACAAGCCCATCGCAATTTTTTCATAATCATTCTTATACTTAATAAGCATTATTGTTCTCCTCTACACGCACGGCATTCATGAGACAATTCATATATTTAAAAATAACTAATATACTTGTTTGTTACCGATATATTAATTTAACGTTGAACTAATAAATTATATTTTCAAATAATTTTATTTATTATCTCTTACCTACTAAAATAGTTTTCTATTAATCATCTGTTTCGTTAATTAATTCATCATTATTAGTTTCAAATTCCTCAGGCATTTTTATTAAAATAAGATTACCATCTTCTTGTTTAACATAACGCTCTTTTAGCAGATGTCCAACAGCTCTCTTAAATTGACCTTTGCTGATACCAAAATATTCTTTAATGTCTTCTGGATTACTTTTATCAGTAAAAGGTAATGTTTTTTCATCATTATGACTTAATGCAGCAATCAACATTGCTGCATCATCACTAATTGCTTCATAGGCACGTGGTTTGATAGATAGATTAATTGTACCGTCAGTTCTAATTCCAATTACACGTCCTTCTAATACTTGACCTAATCTAGGTTCATTAAATCTTTCAGATGGATGGATAAATCCAAGATAATCATCATCAGTAATTACAAAAGTTCCAATCATTTTTAAGCGAATAACTGTAAATTTCATATTTTTATTTTTTAATGAGTCATCAGGTTTCTTAGCAATTGATCGAAACATTTCTTCGTCCGCAACATCACCCCAAATACGATCTTTGGCATCAATTTTAAGTCCAACCATTAATCGATCACCAGCTTTTGGCCAAAGTGATTTCATTTCTGGTAAATCATCTAGTGAAACTGCTACATCTTTGTCTGGTAAACCAATGTCAACGAAGACACCTAAATCTCTTCTAACTTTTACAACGTCTCCGAATGCATATTGATCAATGCCAGCTCTAGGAATTATTGTTGATAAACTCAAATCATGATCTTCGTTCTCATACACAAAGCCTGTAACCATCGAACCGTTCGCTAATTGACTGTTTTTTTCATCTTTCAATAAATGCATTGTTATACTATCTTTTTGTACTAAAAATTCTGTATCATTCTCATCAGTTACCATTGCGGTAACAACTTGTCCCATTATTGAACTCATTTATTTCTCCCATTCAAAAAAATATTATTTTATATTTCTTTATTCATATTTTAAAATTACATACTCACATTTTACCTGATATTAGGCTTAATAGCCAATTGAATAGAAATATTGTGTAATAAAAAAGGGGCTGTGACATAAGTCTCTTCAATATGATATTAAACAAGTCTCCCGAAATCTTTTTTGATTTCGGGAGACTTGTTTCTTTTTACTACTTTTTAATATATTATCTAATTAGAAAAATAAAAAGGAACACTGGCCTTCGACCCCCAATGCTCCTTAATTTAATCCTCGAAAGGACTTAAAAATGCAAAATTATTATAACATAAATCAGACTTGTTTAGCCATCTCAACTGACTATATACCAGAAAAGAATAACACTGCGTGTTATATCAATACGCTAATCGAAAAATTAGAAATAAAAGAACCTTATCTTTTTGGTCGCCCCCGTGAATATAATCTTTCAGCTTTATTGAAGTTATATCTTTTTGCTATAACTCGAGGTGTTTTTAGTAGTCGTCGGGTCGCCTTACTAGCACAAGAAAATTTATCGGCACGTTGGTTAACACAAGAGCAAATGCCATCTTACCGAACTATTGTCCGATTTAGAACGTCGAATGAATTAACTGATTTAATTGATCGCAGTTTAGATACCTTAGTCGAATATTTACGACAACAAAATATGATTAGTGATGCCATCTTTATTGATGGTACTAAGGTTTTGGCTAATGCTAATAAATATAGTTTTATTTGGAAAAAGAATACAATACGTTTTGATCAAATGAATCGCGAAGCGATTTTAGAGCTACTAGTTGAATTAAAAACAGCGCATGCTGCTTGTAAAGTCCCAGAAGGCTCCAATCTAACACTAGAAATGATTGAAGAAGTTATCGATCGACTTGATCAGAAATTAGTAGCATTAGACCAGGAAGTTTCAAGAACTAAGAAGATAAGTCCCAATCCAGCTAAAAGAATTCGAAGAACCCTAAAATCTAAGAAGAATCAATTAACTAAACGCCAACATAAATTAAGTGAACATGAAGCACAAATGAAAATATACGGTACTCGAAATAGCTATTCTAAAACTGATCATGATGCAACTTTTATGCGTATTAAAGAAGATCCAATGTTAAATGGTCAACTTAAGCCAGCTTATAACTTACAAATTGCGACCAGTAACCAATTTATTTTGGGCTACCAATTATTTCAAAATCCAACAGATACTAGAACACTTCAACCGTTTCTTAAAACGTTAAGTACTCATAATAAATTAGATAAATACATTGTTGCCGATGCCGGATATGGATCAGAATCAAACTATCGTTTCATTGAAGATGAATTACCAAATCAAACTGCTATAATTCCTTACGGTACCATGATTAGAGAACAAAGCAAAAAATGGCGAACTGATGATAGAAAAGTTATGAACTGGGATTATCATGAAAATAATGATTACTATATTGATCCGCACGGCGTGCGATTTAACTTTAAAGCGTATCGGAAAAGAACCGATAAATATGGAATAGTTCGTGAATTTAAAGAATATCAAGCAGAGTTACTAGATGAGAATCAGATAATTATTCCTGCGGCTAAAACACTTAGAGGTGCACGTCGTAAGATTCAAGTTAACGGATCTTGGGAATATTTTAAGGCACAACAATGTGAACGACTTTCTGAACCAGAAACGGGTCAAATTTACGCGCACCGTAAAATTGATGTAGAATCCGTTTTTGGTCGAATGAAGGCCTCTTTGCCGTTCAATCAATTTCTATTGCGAGGGATTGAGAAGGTTAAAAAGGAAGCAGGTTTGATAGTAATGGCATTAAATATCCAAAAATTAGCCAGTTTAGGAGGTAAATAATACTTCTGTTTTCTATATTTTTTTAAATAAAAAGAAATAAGGCTCCAGAAATCAAAAAATGATTTCCGGAGCCTTATTTTGAACTTTATTGAAGGGACTTATGTCACAGCCCCTTTTCCAATTTTAAAATATTCAAGTAAGGATTGATACAACCTGATCAATATTATCTTAATTAGTCAATTATATTCATGATTAACCCAATAACATTTTTCGTCACCAATGTCTTACCGATATACTAACTTAGGTTCATCATGTACTTGAACCTTAATATAATTAGTCTACTAATTGAACTTTCAAACTGTTTGTTGTTCCTTTTTCACCAACTGGAAGACCAGCAGTGATTAAGATAAGGTCACCTTTTTTAGCGAAACCTAATTCTTTAGCTTTTTCAGTTGCTAAACTAAACAATGCATCTGTTGATGCTGGTTTTTCAGCAATGATTGGGTGAACACCCCAGTTAACTGATAAACCATGACGAGTTTGTTCGTCAAAAGTAATAGCTAAAATATCTGAGTCAGGACGGTATTTAGAAATCATACGTGCTGTTTGACCAGATTTTGTAGCAGCGATGATAGTTTTAATACCTAAGCTATCAGCTGTTTCAGCAACAGCACGACCAATAGTTTCAGTAACATCATTTTTGTCAAATTCATTTAATGCAAATGAGCTATGTGCACGCAATGCATTTTCAGATTTTTCATCAATACGAGCCATTGTTGCAACTGATTCTACAGGGTAGTCACCATTAGCACTTTCACCTGAAAGCATTGTTGCATCTGTTCCATCAAATACGGCATTAGCAACATCAGATGCTTCAGCACGTGTAGGACGTGGGTTTTCTTGCATTGAATCAAGCATTTGAGTAGCAGTAATAACTGGTTTGCCCAAAGCGTTACATTTTTTGATTAAGTCTTTTTGAACTAAAGGAACATTTTCAGCAGGAATTTCAACACCCATATCGCCACGGGCAATCATTAATCCTTCAGAAACTTCCATAATAGCATCAATATTATCGATACCTTCTTGTGATTCAATCTTAGGGAAGATTTGAACATGTTCCATTCCTTTTTCTTCAAGTAAAGCGCGGATATCTAAAACATCAGCTGGTTTACGTACAAAACTTGCAGCAATGAAATCAATGTTTTGATCTAAACCAAAACGAATATCGTCTGAATCTTTTTCAGTAATACCAGGTAAGTTAATTGATACACCAGGAGCGTTAACACCTTTACGTGAACCTAAACGACCAGAATTCATAACAGTTGTTACTAATTCGTTAGCAGCTGTATCAATTTCATCAATTCTCATATCGATAAGACCATCATCAAACAATACGTGGCCTCCAACATGAACATCTTCAATTAAACCTGGGTAAGTAACAGCAATCTTTTCTTTTGTTCCTTCAAGTGAATCATCCATTGAAATACGAACAATATCATTAATTTCAAAGTTGATTTTACCTTCTTTTTGAACAGTAGTACGGATTTCTGCACCTTTAGTATCAAGCATGATACCAACCATTTTACCAGTAATTTTTTCTGCTTCATGAACTAATGTCATACGACCTAAATGTTCTTCATGGTCACCATGAGAAAAGTTGAAACGGAAAACATTAGCACCGGCTTCGATTAATTTAACAATTGTATCAAGATCTGAACTGGCTGGACCAAGTGTACTTACGATTTTAGTTTTTTTCATTAGATTATGATCTCCTCTTAGTTTACTTATTATTTATAAATAACAATAACAGTATTATATTATTTTGGTGTTGAAAGTCGTGTATTTAAGTCTAAAAGACTCAAATCTGTATGATGTTTATGTTCTTCAAGCGTTGCAACAATATCTTCAGCAACTAATTTGTTGTCTTTAATACCAATTGCTAATCCGCCTTTACCTTCCATAAGAAGTTGAACAGCATAATCACCAAAACGACTTGCTAAGACACGATCTTTGGCAGTTGGTACGCCACCACGTTGTGTATGGCCTAAAATAGTCACACGTGTTTCAAAATTACCATATGTGTCTAATTCAGCAGCAAATTCACTAGCTCCCATAACACCTTCAGCTAATACGATAATTCCTGAATCTTTACCATGTTCACGGTTACTGTTGAGCTTGTCTGCAATTTCTTGCATGTTATATCCTTTTTCAGGAATAACAATAACATCAGCACCACCAGCAATACCGGACCATAAAGCAATATCTCCAGCATTTCTACCCATTACTTCAACGATAAACGTACGTTGATGTGAACGAGCAGTATCGCGAATACGATCAATTGCATCAAGAGCTGTGTTAACAGCTGTATCAAATCCAACTGTGAAATCTGTATCAGGAATATCATTATCGATTGTTCCTGGAATACCAACAGCGTTAAATCCACGTTTTGTGAGTGCTAAAGCACCATGGTATGAACCATCCCCACCGATAACAACTAAAGCATCGATACCGAACTTTTTAAGTTGTTCGATACCTTTTAATTGTCCTTCAGCAGTTGCAAATTCAGGATAACGGGCTGAATATAACATTGTTCCACCGCGTTGAATAACATCATCAACGTCAGCATATTCAATTTTATGAATATCGCCAGCAACTAAACCAGCAAAACCATAATTAATACCGTATGCTTCTAATCCTTCACCAATTACACGACGTGCAACAGCACGAACTGAAGCGTTCATACCTGGCGCATCTCCACCACTTGTTAAAATACCAATGCGTTTCATTTCTTCACCTCAATAAGTAATTTAAGTACATATTTCACTCACTATATTAACACTTTTCAGAAAAGTTGTCTTGTTAAATGTGAAAATATTTTCAGTATTTTCAAGAATAAATTACTTAATGACGACATTTTCAGAACCTAATATTTTTGTAAGCGCTGTATGTGTTTCTTTGTCGTTCCTTAACCAATAAGTTCTATCTAAACTAATTTTACGATTGTCTTTTTCATAGTACAAAATAACCGGTGTTTGACCTAACCTTATTTTCATGGTTTGCATTAATTTTTCTATTTTTTCATTTGTTGTTTCTTTAGTAATCTTCAAAAACCATTTTTTTTGAGTTATTCGTTTAAAATAATCATCTGCTAATTCTATTTTTTTAACAATAATTTGTAATCCTCTATTTGTTTCAACATCCCCCGAAACGACAACGACCTTATTTTTTTCAAGTAAAGATTCTTTCTGTCGAAATAAATCAGGAAATATTGTCAAATCAATCTCACTTGTTTCATCCGAACCATTTACAAAGGCCATTTGTTGACCCTTCTTTGTTCGAATAACTTTTACTCTCGTAAGATTAACTAAAATGGTTACATGTGTCTTATCAGATATTTCCGATATTTTTTTAAAATCGCTTTGATTTAGCTGTTTCCGATACTTCTCAACCGGATGTCCCGAAAGATACGCACCTAAATATTGTGATTCTTTTTCTAATCGAACCATTAATGGAAAGTTTGATTGTCTTGCTATCTTAGGTGTTAATAATTCAAATAAATTAGTATTATTTCCACTTAAATCAATACTACTAATTAATTCTGGTAGAGCACTAATCAACTCAGCACGATTATATTCAAATTGATCAAAACACCCAGAATATATTAAAGCTGAAATATTTTCCTCATTTAAATATTTTTTATCTATCCGATGCAGGAAGGATTGGAAATCTGTGAACAATTCTTTTTTCCGTAATGTAATGATATGTTCAATAAAGTCTTTTCTAAGTCCTTTAATACTATTTAATCCAAATAAAACAATATTTTGTCTTAAACTAAAACCTACCTCGCTCATATTAATATCAGGTAATTTAATTATTACATGATATTGCTTTGCTTCCACTAAGTATTCTTTTATTTTTTGCGGATTATTACCAACGGAATTTAAAATAGCTTCAAAAAATGCAGCTGGAAAATTAGCTTTAATATAGGCTAATTGAAAAGCAATTTTACTATAGGCAACGGCATGTGAACGATTAAATCCATAATTAGCAAACTGCTCAATATAACTATAAACTGTTTTAGCTACATCTTCTTGAATTCCATTATCATATGCCCCATTGATAAACTGAGTACGCATTTCATCAATAGTCTTTTTTTTCTTTTTACTCATTGCTCGGCGTAGTAAATCAGCTTCACCAAGTGTAAAATTACCCATCTTTGATGCGACCTGCATAACCTGCTCCTGATAAACTAATACACCATAGGTTGACTCAAGAATTTGTTTTAAACTATTGTCCGGAAATGTTATTTTTTCAAGATGATGTTTTCGTGCAATAAATGTATCTATATTTTCCATCGGACCCGGCCGATATAACGCATTTACAGCTGCGATATCTTCAAAAGATGTTGGTTGTAATTTTTTTAAAACATTTTTGATACCATTAGATTCAAATTGGAAAACACCGGATGTATCACCTAATCTAAAAAGAGCTAATGTTTTTTCATCTTCTAAATTAATGAATGCTGGATTGAAGTCTGCTTGATAATTCTTTTTAACCTGTGTTACAGCTTGATCTAAAATATTTAAATTACGTAGACCTAAAATATCGATTTTTAATAAACCAACATTTTCAACTATATCTTTAGAATACTGCGTTAAAAGAATATCCTCACTTCCATTTTGTAACGGAACCACTTCTCGTAAATCAATTTGGCTCAATACGACCCCTGCTGCATGCGTAGAGTAGTGTCTTGGAATCCCTTCGATATGCTGCGCAATTGTAAAAATATTTTTATTTTTGGAACTATCATTAACTAAATTACGTAATTTTTGTGATTGTGCTAGCGCCTCTGTCAACGTAATTTTCAAAACATTTGGAATTGAATCACTCCACCCTTTCATTTCAAAAGGTGATACACCAAATACTCGACCAACATCCCTCAAAGCCTGTTTTGCTGCCATTGTGCCAAATGTAATAATTTGAGCCATGTGATAATGTCCATATTTTTGATGTAAATAATTAAGGATTAGTCCACGTTTATCATCTGGAATATCTAAATCAATATCCGGCATCTGAACACGTTTTGAATTCAAAAAACGTTCAAACAATAAATTATATTTAATTGGATCAACATCCGTAATCGTTAAAACGTAGGCTGTGATCGATCCAGCAGATGACCCTCGTCCTGGGCCAGTTATAATATTTTGCGAATGAGCATAGTTCATAATATCCCAAACGATTAAAAAGTAATCTTCAAATCCCATTTGTTGAATAACGTTTAACTCAAGTTCTAATCTTTGTTTATATTCCTTAGGTACACCATTTGGAAACCGCTCATTTAATCCAGTATTACACATACTTCTCAAATAACTATGTGCTGTTTCATTATTAGGTAATGGATACTCAGGTAGTTTGGGTTGTGAGAATGTTAATTCCAGAGACGTTTCATCTGCTAAATTTTGGGTTTCTTGAATTGCATCTGCCATTAGCAATTCTTGATATTGCTCCGTTATCTCTTTTGGATTTCTTAATGCATATTCTCCCTGAATTTGTTCATCAACTTTATTAATTAAAATCGTTTCACCAGTACTAATTGCCTTTAACACATCAATATCAAACTGATTTTCAGCATCCAAATAAGCTACTTCATCTAGCGCAATTACACGAATATCAAAATTTTGAGCTAAAGATTTAATTGATTGTGCCGTAATTTTATCCATTAAGTGAGATAGGCCAACTCGAATATTTTCTGAACCTATTAAGCTTTGATATTTGGCTAATAATTCTTTTGCATCGGATATTTGACTTTGTTCAATTAAATAACTAAATTCACTTTTTTCACTAGGTGATAATATAAATAAACCGTCTAAATAGTTAGTTAAACTACTAAAGTTTAACTTATCATCATTTAAGGTCATTTTTAAGGTCGATAATTGCATTAAATTTTGATAACCTTGTTTATCTTTTGCAATAAAGGTCAATTCATATTCATGGTTTGTTTCGATTAAACCGGAGATATCTAACGTTAGTCCGATAATTGGCTTAATTTCAGCTTTTTGACAGGCATTATAAAAATCAATTGCACCATACAATGTATTATTATCTGTTAAGGCAATTGCTTTATAGCCTTTACTTTTAGCACTTTGAACAAGATCATTAATTTTAGTGGTGCTTTGTAATAAGCTGAATGAACTTTTAACTTTTAACGGAACAAACATTTTATCCCCCTTTTCACGTATCTATTAATGTTATTATACAAAACTTTTTAACAATACCCAATAGACACTAAAAAGCTTTTGCAAAAATAATTATTTGTGCTAAAATTAGCTTTGAATGTGAGGTGCTGTTCTATGATGAAACAATTAACAATTCTCTTTTGGGGCTTCATTTTTGGTGAAGTAATTGGTTATATCGTAAGCTCACTAACTGGTACATTGTTTGCACCAGTTTTGTTAATCGGTATTATTTTTGCAGTTACCGGCTTAATTGTCGTAAATTGCCTCTACGCCATTCTCAAAGATCCTAAATCAGATAAATAAAAAAAGATAAACTAATTAGTTTATCTTTTTTTTGGCTTTATAAGACTATAAGGAAAAATTTGAGAAAGAAAGGTCTCAATATGTCCTCTAGTTTAACTCATCCACACTATTTAATAATACCTATTTTGTTTCTTCAGATACTAATTTTATAATTTCTAGAACAACATCCGTTGCTTTTTCCATTGTTTCAACTGAAACAAATTCAAATCGCGCATGCATATTTTCTGCTCCAGCAAATATATTTGGTGTTGGTAATCCCATGAATGAGATTTTTGAACCATCTGTCCCACCACGTACTGGATAGATATCCGGTTTAATTGCTAAATTTTCCATAGCTTCTTTAGCAACAGTCACAACAGTCATATCCTTCTCGATTACTTCACGCATATTGTAATATTGATCTACCATATCAATTGTCACACGTTCAGAATCAAAATCAGCATTCATTTTATCAGCAATACCCATCATATACTTTTTGCGATCTTCGAATTTTTGGCGATCATGATCACGAATAATATATACCATTTTTGCTTCATCAACTGTACCTTCTACTGAAATTAAATGGTAAAAACCTTCGCGGCCTTCAGTTTTTTCAGGTACTTCATCTTGTGGTAATAATGAGTCAAATTGATTTGCTAACTTACTTGCATTAATTAAAACACCTTTAGCAGTTGCAGGATGAACTTCCTTACCTTGAATTGAAACGACTGCTTGAGCAGCATTAAATGTTTCATATTCTAATTCACCTAATGGTCCACCATCAACAGTGTAAGCTAAATCAGCTCCAAAATCGGCTACGTCAAATTTATCAGCACCTACCCCAATTTCCTCATCAGGTCCAATACCAACTTTAATGTCACCATGCTTAATTTCAGGATGTGCAACTAAATAAGCTACAGCAGTAATAATTTCAGCTACTCCCGATTTATCATCTGATCCTAATAGTGTTGAACCATCTGTTGTAATTAATGTATTGCCTTTATAATTTTTTAAATTTGGAAATTCTTTAATAGTTAGTTTAAATTTACCATCATCGTCAAGATTAATATCAGATTCGCCATCATAATTTTCAACGAATTGGGGGTTAACACCCTCTGCTGTAAATGCAGCTGTATCCATATGTGAAATAAAACCAACCGCTTTAACGTTTTTACCAGCTTCTAAATTACTTGGTAATGTTGCTAAAACATACCCACTTTTTTTAGAAATACGTGCATCCTTTAATCCAATTTGTAAAAGTTCTTCCTTTAATTCTTTCGCAAATTCAACTTGAGTTTGCGTTGAAGGAGTTACCCCTGAATTTTCATCAGAACGAGTTTCTACTTTAACATACTTAATAAAACGTGGAATTAATTCTTCATATTTTGTCATGATAGCGTATCTCCTAATCTATTATTTAATATCTCTAATCATACTCTAATTTTAAAATTAAATAAACTGAAATGGATCTGTATTAATATCTGATTCAATAATCTCAATTTGCCAATTATTTTCTAGATTCCATTCTCCAAATAACCGTTTCAATTGTGCTTTACAGATACTTTCAACATGATGGCCCGGATCAATAACTGACAACCCTTCTGCTAACATGTCATGAGCCGTGTGGTAGTAGACATCTCCTGTTACGTAAACATCCGCCTGCTGCTTAATTGCCTCATGATAAAATTTACCACCATCACCACCTAGAACTGCAACACGCTTAATTGATTGCGTCAAATCATTAGAAATCAGTCTTAATCCACTTATGTTAAATTGCTTCTTACAATATTCAGAAAATTCAATAACAGTCATAGGACTAGTTAAATTTCCGATTCGACCCATTCCATAATCTGAACTATTTGTATGCACTAACGGGATTGTTTCTTGTAATTTTAAACGACTCGCTAACCAATCATTCATCCCACCTGTAACATTGTCTAAATTAGTATGAGCTGCATACACTGTTATATTATGACTCAATAAATCGGCATACATTTTATTTTGAGGATTCGTAGTATCCAAATTTTTTGCCGGTCTAAATATTAATGGATGATGTGCGAAAATAAAATCTACATTTTTATTAATTGCTTCTTGGACAACTTCTGGACGAACATCTAAAGTTGTCATTACTTTAGTAACAGTATTATTAATATCACCTAATTGTAGGCCTACTGGATCACCAATTTCAGCCATACTTTTTGGAGCAAATACTTCGAATTGATTGACTAAATCAATAATTTTTGTCATCCCAGCATCTCCTCAATTTCTTTGATATCAACTTCTAATATCCTTTTTTTATCAATAGGAACTTTATTTGCTGCCTCAAAATTTTTTAAAACTTTACGCTTTTTTTCCATTTGCTTGTGCCATTTAGCTTTGAATACATCGCTTTGCTCAATTCTTAATTTAGGTCCATACTTTAAATCTAATATCGAGTAGCTCATTTTAGTGTTAACTTTCTCAGCAACAATAATTTCATAGACATGATGGTCGTCTTCGACAATATCTTCATCAATAATTTGATATGAATGATCCATTAACCATTCTCTTATTAATTTTTGTCCAACATTAGGTTGAATAATTAAACGACGGACACCCGTTAATTTTTCTAAATCGGCAGTAAATATATCCTTTATTAAAGGGCCACCCATTCCGGCAATTGTGATAGTATCAATATTATCGTCTAATTTAATTGCCTTTAACCCATTAGCTAATCTTGGCATTATCATGTGGTCTAATCGTTCTGTATTAATTTCTGTTACGGCATTTTCATAAGGCCCTTTAGCTACTTCTCCAGCAACAGCATATGAAATAATTTTATTAATAGCTAAATACGCAGGTAAGTAAGCATGATCCGATCCAATATCGGCCAATCGTGCATTTTTTGGTACAAATTTTGCAACTCGAACTAATCGATCTGATAAATGTCGTGCATCCATTTCTTGATCCTCTTCTTTCGTATCTTATCTTTTCTTATTATAACTAAAAAAGGACCATTATAAAACAGGTTTCGTTTTATAATGGTCCTTAAATTTTTTATTCTAAGAAATCTTTTAATTGTTTTGAACGAGATGGATGGCGTAGTTTACGTAATGCTTTAGCTTCAATTTGACGAATACGTTCACGTGTCACTCCAAACACTTTACCAACTTCTTCAAGTGTTCTTGTGCGACCATCATCAAGACCGAATCTTAAACGCAGAACATTTTCTTCACGATCTGTTAATGTATCAAGAACATTTTCTAGTTGCTCCTTCAAGAGTTCATAAGCCGCATGGTCAGCTGGACTAGTTGCATCTTGATCTTCAATAAAATCACCTAAATGTGAATCATCTTCTTCACCAATTGGTGTCTCTAATGAAACAGGTTCTTGAGCAATTTTTAAAATTTCACGAACTTTTTCGGCTGGCATAGCTGGCATATCCATTTCAGCACCAATTTCTTCAGGAATTGGTTCGCGAACAAGTTCTTGTAATAATTGGCGTTGAATTCTGATTAATTTATTAATTGTTTCAACCATATGAACTGGAATTCTAATTGTACGTGCTTGATCAGCAATAGCACGTGTAATTGCTTGTCTAATCCACCATGTCGCATATGTTGAGAATTTAAATCCTTTACGATAATCAAATTTCTCAACAGCCTTCATTAATCCCATGTTACCCTCTTGAATTAAATCAAGAAATTGCATTCCACGACCAACGTAACGTTTAGCAATTGAAACAACTAAACGTAAATTAGCTTCTGCCAATTTTTGTTTTGCTTCTTCGTCGCCTTCTTCAATTTTTAATGCTAAAGCAACTTCTTCTTCAGCTTTTAAAAGGTTAACACGACCAATTTCTTTCAAATACATTCTAACTGGGTCATTAATTTTTATTCCAGTTGGTGCTGATGTGTCTTTTAAAGCTTTCTTTGTAACTTTTTCAGCTGCTTTTAAACTATGTTCACTTGGGTTTCCCTCTTCATCAACAACAGCAATACCAGCATCTGCGACTTTTTGAAGTAATTTATCCATACGATCAGCATCTAAATGGAATGGTGTTGCTAGTTCATCTGTTAAATTATCATACTTAATTTCTTTTTTTACTTTATATTCCTTGATCAACTTCGTTTGTGCTTTTTTAAAGCCTTTTTCGTCAAATTCTGATTCTTCAACTTTTTCTACTTTTTTTACCATTAATAATTCCTCCCTTAGATGGATGTTCGTGGTACTTGTTGTTTTTGATATAATGCAATTAACTTAACTGATAATTCATTGGTTAGTTCTGTATTGCCAAGACGATTTGCTTCCATAAGATCTGATCGAACTTGATTAATTGATTGTTCCATCGGCGAATCATTCATAATGACGGACACACAATCATCAAATTCATCCTCTGAAGACTCTTCTGCAACTGTCATCAGCTCTATTTGCATTAAAAATCTCTTTGAAGACTCTTCTGGCAAGTAATCTAAAAAACTAGCAATTTCATATTGCTCATGTAATTCTAAATAGCCTTCAGCTAACGTATATATTAACTGATAACTATCATGAACAAAACTAAAATCATCAATTGATCGAATTTTCAGCCAAGCTGTATGATCATGTAATATACGATAAAGCAATAATCTTTCAGCTCTTTCAACACGATCAATTTTTTCATCGCTCATGACCTCTGAGCGATTTTCTACAGGTGGTTCATCTGTTCGAACCCTTGGAACTTGATTAACTTGTTGCACTACTTTTGGTTGAACGGCAACTAAATCAATTAACTGTTGTCTTAGAATTCCTTTATCAATTTTAAATTCATCTGCCAACTGATTAATATAAATATCTTGCTCAAACGGCGTTTTAATTGTAGTTAAAACTTGTAGTACTTGATCAATATAATCAATTTGCTCACTTTCATTTTTTAAGTTTTTATTTCGTTTCAAAAAATTCATTTTGAATGAAATAACCGTCTCTCGAGCAGAGTGAGCTAACTCCAGAAACGCTTCTTTACCATTTTTTTTAACAAACTCATCAGGATCCATACCGTTAGGAATGGCTAGCACGCCAACTTTCATTTTTGTCTGATTCGCTAGCAGGTTCAAAGCACGATTTGTTGCATTTTGCCCGGGTTCATCCCCATCATAACAAATATTTAATTGTGATGTTGAACGTTCTAACAAATAAATTTGTTCATTTGTTAAACTTGTTCCCATAGAGGCGACACCATTTTTAACTCCAGAGCGGTATGCTGCTAAAACATCCATAAATCCTTCGAACAAAATAACATTTCCTTCTGTCCGAATTTCTTTTTTTGCCAAATCGTAATTAAATAGAATCTCTCTTTTATTAAAAATAGGCGTTTCAGGACTGTTTAAATATTTAGGTAATTCTTTATTTTTTTCAAGCAGACGACCTGAAAAGGCAACAACTTGACCATTTTGATTTCTAATCGGAAACATCACTCGATCAATAAATCGTTCACGCAAATCACCTGTTTGATTTTCAATAAATAGTCCAGACTGCCTTAATAATTGATAGTCTACTTTCTTTTCCTTAAAAAAATCTTGTAAGACCGATTTCCCAGGCGCAAATCCAATTTGGAAAGTTTTGATAATTTCATCCGTTATACCACGATTATGCAGGTAATCTAATGCCTTTTGACCCATTTCTGTATTCATTAAAATGTGTTGATATAATTTAGCACCGTCATCATGAATTTGCTTTAACTGACGATTTTCAGTTGATTCTTGTGTCCTTGCTGACTGAGATTCAGAATATTTACTATCGATATCCATTCCTGAAAATTCTGCAACTTTATTGACAGATTCTGGAAAGCTAAGTCCCTCTAGCTCAATTAAGAACTTAAAAACATTCCCACCTCTTCCACAGCTAAAACAGTGAAAAATTTGTTTCTCTTCGCTTACAGAAAATGAAGGCGTTTTTTCTTCATGAAATGGACATAAACCCATAAAATTACTACCAGATTTTTTTAATCCGACATACTGACTAATGATATCAGTAATATTCACACTAGTTCGCACCTGTTCAATTACGTTTTCGGGTATTCTCATTCCAACTACTCACCTCCAAAACTAACGATACGAAGTTACCTATATTTTGAGTACCCATAATAATAGCATTTATTTGACATAAATACAATTATTAGCTTCAAGTAATAGACACTTTTGTCAAATATGACTATTCTGATTCTATTACCAAACAAAAAAGGAATTTATCTTCACAGATAAATTCTCATTTTTATATTACTTAATATTTAATTTACTTAAATTACCTAATTTTGAACTCATCTTAGCAATTAAACTCAATTGATTTAAGCGATTATTTTTAATTTTTGTATCATCAACCATAACCATTGTCTGGTCAAAATAATTTTCAATTAGCGGACGAATCTCGCTTAATGTAGTATATAACTTCTCTGACGTTAAATCTGCCAACTGACTTTGGATTATTTCAACTCGTTCAAATAAATCTTTTTCAGCAGTATTATCTAATAATACTTGTTCAACAACTAGATTAGTTGCCTCATTTTTATCTGCTAGCTTTAATACACGATTGATTGCTTCAACGGTCTCCTTGAAATCCTTATCATTTTTATGATTTTCTAAGGTTACAGCGGCCTCTGACATAACTAATAAATCTGCATCTGTACTTTCAACAACACTTTCAATTACATCATAACTGACGTTTTTATTTGAAAGCCATTGCTTCATACGATCATTAACAAAACTTAAAATATCTTTATCATTTTCGCCAACAGTCATCTTGGTAAATAAATCTGGATGTATCGTTGCCAATTCCTTAATATCGTTCAGTACCTCAAGTGGTGAAAAATGCCACTGACGATCTTCAACAATTCTAACTATCCCAAACGCTTGACGACGAAGTGCATAGGGATCATTTGATCCAGTTGGAATTAATCCAACTGAGAAGAAACTTGACATGCTGTCCAACTTATCAGCAATTGCTAAAACTGCACCAATTTTTGATTTAGGTAGTTCGCCATCAGCACTAATTGGCATATAGTGTTCAGAAATTGCTTGTGCAACAGTTGGATTTTCGCCCATTAGCAAGGCATATTTCTCACCCATAATTCCTTGAAGTTCAGAAAATTCTCCAACCATCCCTGTTACCAAATCAAATTTATAAATTTCACTTGTTCTTTGTAAAAGAGATAATTCATGGTCATTTAAGCCAAGGCGTTTACCAATGATTTGTGCCATTAATTGAACACGTTCCATTTTTTCAGACATTGATCCAATTTTATCATGGAATGTGACATTTTTTAATCGCTCTACATAATCATTAATCGTTTGTTTTTGATCTTCTTGGTAGAAAAATGCAGCATCTTCCAATCGTGCTGTAAGAACCTTTTCATTGCCTGCTTCGACGTTAGCAATGTTAGCTTCTGTCCCATTACGAACTGAGACGAACATTGGTAAGATTTCATCGTTTTGGCCACGCACATAAAAGAATCTTTGATGGTCTTTCATTGAAGTCATTAGAACAACATCAGGAATATCTAAATATTTCTTATCAAAATGACCAGAAAATACTGTTGGATATTCAACTAAATTGTTAACTTCTTCCAAAAGATCCTCATCAAGAATAATATGCCAGTCTTGATTATTTTCAAGATTAGTAATTTGTGTTCTAATCATTTCTTTTCGTCTATTAGAATCAACGATTACATATTGTTCTTCTAATTTTTTAACATACTCTGTTACTGAGGCTAAATCTACAGCTTCTCCTAAAAAACGATGGCCTTGCGTTTGGCGGCCAGATTTAATATTTAAAATACTGAATGGAATAACGTCACTATCAAGTAACGCAACTATCCAACGAATTGGTCTAACATATTTAAAGTCATAATTTGCCCAGTGCATCATTGTTGGGAATGTCATCGCTTCAATCACATCTTTAATCTGAACCAAAATATCTTTGGCAGATTTACCAGCGATAAATTTATTTACATAGACATACTCAACGCCTTTTAATTCTTTAAACGTTATATCGTCTGTTGTTACTCCTTGTCCACGGACAAAGCCTTTTGCAGCATTAGACCAATTTCCTTCATCATCCATGGCAATTTTCTTTGCAGGTCCTTTAGCTTCTTCTTGAATATCTGCTTGTTTATCAGCCAAACCAGTCACTTCAACAGCTAAACGTCTGGGTGTTGAGAATGCCTTTATTTCGTCAAATGATAACCGTTGCTCTGTTAAAAAGTCACCTACACGTTTAGCCAATTGATTTTGGCTAGGTGTAACAACATGAGCAGGAATTTCTTCTAACCCAATTTCTAATAAAAAGGAATGTGTCATCTTATTTATCCTCCTTTAATAATTTACTACGAAGTTTTTCATCTTTTAGTAATGGGTAGCCTAATTTTTTACGCTCCTGTACGAAAACTTTAGCAATTGATTTAGCCATATTTCTAATTCTTGCTAAATATCCAGCACGTTCAGTAACAGAAACGGCTCCTCGAGCATCTAATAAATTAAATGTATGACTACATTTTAAAACATAATCGTATGCCGGATGAACTAACCCATTGGCAATCTGTTTTTTGGCTTCTGTTTCATATACATCAAACAAATTAAATAACATTTCTTGATTGCTTTCTTCAAATGAATATTTAGAATTTTCATATTCTGGTTCTTTAAATATGTCGCCGTACATGACCCCATCAGCCCATTCAAGATCATAAACACTCTCAACATCTTGAATATATGAAGAAAGGCGCTCTAAACCATAAGTAACTTCACTAGTGACGGGATGTACCTCTAATCCACCAACCTGTTGGAAATAAGTAAATTGTGTAACTTCCATACCATCAAGCCAAACTTCCCAGCCAACACCAGCACAACCCATTGATGGGTTTTCCCAGTTGTCTTCAACAAATCGAATATCATGTTCAGCTGGATCAATACCTAATGCACGCAAACTATCCAAATATAAATCTTGAATATTTGCAGGAGATGGTTTCATCACAACTTGAAATTGATGATGTTGGTACAAACGATTGGGATTTTCGCCATAACGACCATCTGCAGGACGTCTTGAAGGTTCAACGTATGCAGCATTCCATGGTTCTGGTCCAATTGCACGTAAAAATGTGTAAGGGCTCATAGTTCCAGCACCTTTTTCTGTATCATAAGCCTCCATTAACATACAACCCTGATCAGCCCAGAATTTTTGTAATGTCATAATAATATCTTGAACAGCTAACTTTTTTGACATAGTATTCCTCCTTATTTTTAAGCACAAAAAAACCTATGCAGTCTTATAGACCACATAGGGACGATTTTAATATCGCGGTTCCACCCTACTTCTGGTTCAATTCAACCAGCAGCTTCATTAACAAAGGACTCCGAAAATGCCAATAAAAATAATTAATTACTTAGCTTGCACTAATCCTAAGTTCGCTTTAATAACTATTCTTACCCTTTTTCATCATAATCCCGCTATTTATTTCTCTATAATCATAGTTTAGAAATAAGTATTTGTCAATTATATTTCAGTATTTTTCTTTAATGAGACTGGCCAAGAACTGATTCCATCGATAAATTTTTTACTTTTCAAATTTAATCCAACACTATTATCATAAATAACATCAATAATACGACGTAATTCCTTTTTGGTACTCTCAGCAACCTTGATTGAATTTAATTTATCAAGATTCACTACAGAAAATTGTCTCAAATAAAAAATTGTTTTTTGAGTAGCATGAAGTCGATTATTATCAAGATACCAATGTTTAGAACACAGTAGCCCACCGTAAGATTCTGAATAATCAAATTCTCCCTGCGTTTCGCCACCAACTGCACAGACCTGCAATTGAGGCTGTACACCAAAAACTGTTAATAGCTGAATTTCAATAATATTTGTAATAATTTCTGGATCAAATTCTTCGTTAATCAATCGAATTGCTGTCACAACTTTTCGGTACCAAACAGAGATGGGTTCGTTATCTTTGAATGCAGCATCAATTAAACTAAAAATATAAATGGTATAAGCATTACTGATTATATCCTGTGAAATCGTTTGAAATTGTTCAAACTCTTTAGCAGTATTAATAAATGATAATCCGTTGTCATTTATACTCCCACTGTAAGTTCCGATTGTAAATGGTAGTAAAGCAGCAGATAATTTGAATCCTCGTTTTCTAGCACCTTTAATAAAAAACATTTTTTTACCATAACGATCGGTTAAAAATTTCACTAAAAGATCACGTTCTTTATATTCTTTACGATAAAGTAAAATCCCTTCAAAATCTGCATTATTCTGAACGATACTATGCATCCCCTTTCCATGAGCAAATAAAAATCGGAACAAAAATTATCTTGTTCCGATCATTAGTTACTTCTTAATAGTCATCTTCACGGTAACCAAATGCTTTTAAATCAGTCTGTTTATCTCGCCAATTTTTTTGAACTTTAACCCAAAGTTCCAAATAAACGCGATCACCAAGCATCGTTTCGATATCTTTTCTAGCTTTAACACCGATATCTTTTAACATTTTACCACCTTTACCAATAATAATACCTTTTTGCGTTGGACGTTCAACGATAATTGTTGCAGAAATGTGCAATTTTTCTTCGTCCTCTTTTTTTATATCTTCAACCAAAACGGCAACTGAGTGAGGAACTTCTTCTCGTGTTAATTGTAAAACTTTTTCACGAATTAGTTCACCCATAACAAAACGTTCTGGATGATCTGTAATTTGATCTTCTGGGTAAAACTGGGGTCCTTCAGGTAATTCACTAATTAATGAATCAACAAGCTCATCGACGTTATTTCCTTTAAGTGCTGAAATTGGGAAAACTTCTTTATAGTCCAAAGATTCTCGATACGTTTCCACAATAGCTAATATTTCATCAGGGTGAATTTGGTCAATTTTATTAATAACCAAATAAATTGGTTTCTTAGTATCTTTTAATCGATCAATAATAAAATTATCTCCTGGTCCACGTTTTTCTGTTGCATTAACCATAAATAAAATAGCATCAACTTCACCAAGTGTTGAAAGTGCTGATTTGACCATAAAATCACCTAAACGACTCTTTGGTTTATGAACACCAGGTGTATCAATAAAGACAATTTGTGCATCATCTGTTGTATAAATACCTTGAATTTTATTTCTGGTCGTTTGTGCCTTATCACTCATAATAGCAATTTTTTGACCCATAACATTGTTTAAAAATGTTGATTTTCCAACATTTGGTCGTCCTAAAATTGCCACAAATCCTGAATGAAACTTTTTATTTTGCATTAATTAATTCTCCTCTTATTTATGTACCTTTTATTATAATTGACTAATCAAAAACTAATTCTAACAGTTGTGGGATAAAAATAAGACATCCAACAATCATCGCAAATAGTGCCGAAAGTAAGACAGCAGCAGCTGACATATCTTTAACTTTTTTTGCAATCTCATTATATTTATGACCAGTTGTCAGATCAACCAGATTCTCTATAACTGTGTTCCAAACTTCATTAATAATAACCATACTAATGCTAAGAGCTAGCCATAGCCACTCTGTTTCAGAAATTTGAAAAATTGCCGCACAAATAGATACTAGTATCATCATGGCTACATGTTTTTTCATATTTCTTTCTTCTTTAAAAACCGTAACAAGGCCATCTAGAGAATGTCCTAGTGACAACAAAAATGTTCGATTTTTTTTAACTTGGCGCTTATCGTTTAAGGCCATAAGCATCTAATATCTCTGTTTGTAATCCAAACATTTCTTTTTCATCTTCAGGTTCCATATGATCGTAACCATTTAGGTGTAAGAACCCATGGACTGTCAAAAATCCCAATTCACGTTCATAAGAATGACCATAATCAACTGCTTGTTCAGCAACTTTTTCAGTTGAAATCATGATATCACCGATATTTTTAGCAATTTCAGGCATATCCATACCTTCATCATCAGGAAAAATAATTGGCATATCATCTCCATCTTCTTCGATTGCGAAGCTGATGACGTCAGTTGGTCTATCTACATTTCGATATTCACGATTAATTTTGTGAATTTCTTCATTATTCATTAAAGTAACTGACATTTCTGTTTCATCAGGTAATTTTATTTTCTTACCCGCAAAATTAAGAATTTCTTTAATTAATGTTATATTTTTTTCTGGTTCTGCCTTAGTGTGGTCAAAAATTTCTAAATCCATAATAACCCTCTTTAAATTCGTTTTATATGTCCCAAAGTTACTCAACTCAAATAATAGCATAAAAAAAAAGGAACTACAATTCAAGTTGAATTGTAATTCCTTTTTCGCTAATTTAATAATGATTTAACTGTCTCACTTATAACCTTACCATCAGCGCGTCCCTTAAGTTTAGGAATAACCGCACCCATGACTTTTCCAAAATCAGCTTTTGATGTTGCACCAACTTGTGAAATAACTTCTTTCACGACATCAGTAACTTCTTCAGCTGATAATTGTTCAGGTAAATATTTTTCGACAATTTTTATTTCCATATCAAGATTTTCTAAAAGATCATCTCGACCGGCATCTTTGAATTCTGCATAAGATTCTTTGCGTTGTTTTAACTCGCGAGCCAATAAAACAGTTTCATCATCAACTGATAAATCATGACCTGCTTTAATTTCTTCGTTTGTAACAGCTGCTTTAAGCATTCTTACAGTACTTAAAGTTTGTTTGTCTTTTGCTTTCATCGCTTGTTTTAAATCGTTATTAAGTGTTTCTAATAGACTCAACGTGATTCCTCCCTAGACTAGAAGCGTTTCTTAGTTGTTTTACGCTTTCTTGCTGCTTCGGATTTCTTCTTACGTTTCACACTTGGCTTTTCATAGAATTCGCGTTTACGGTATTCTTGTAATGTACCTGTTTTAGAAACGGAACGTTTAAAGCGACGAAGAGCATCATCGAGAGATTCGTTTTTACGTACGACTGTCTTTGACATAGATATCCCTCCCTCCGAGCTTGAATGTAACCGTCTTTTTATGCATTAAGTTGCATCGTCGAACTGTCCTTGTTCATTATAACTAAAGTCTTTATCGCCGTCAATAAATCTTTTATAAAATATTTGAGATAATACAAAAAATATACTTTTTTTTAACAAATTAAGCATAAATCAATTGATCTAAATCAATAAACAGCTTTAATTTAACCCAAGTTCCGTTAATAGATTAGGATTAAAGGTATTTTCTTTAAACATCAAAATTTCTTTTTGATATGGTGATTGTTGATTTTTTTTATCTACACCTACATATGGTGTTTCTAATATTTTAGGTACCTTACTAAATCTTTCGTCATGTACAATACTATTTAATGCATCAAACCCAATTTCACCAAAGCCAATATTAGCATGTCTATCTTTATGACTTCCTTGAACATTTTTTGAATCGTTAATATGAAAGACTTTCAATCGATCAATTCCAATAATATCATCAAACTTTTCTATAACAGATTCAAAGTCATCTTTAATATTATATCCAGCATCACTAGTATGACATGTATCAAACGTAACAGATAATTTATCATTCAACTTCACACCATCAATCATTTGTGCAATCTGTTCAAATGTTCGTCCAACCTCTGTACCCTTGCCCGCCATTGTTTCAATAGCAATTTGAATTTTTTGGTCTGAAGTCAAAACTTCGTTTAATCCTTCAATGATATGTTTAATTGCAGCTTCATCTCCCGCACCTACATGAGCACCAGGATGGAGAGTCATTTGAGTAGCACCTAATGCTTCGGCCCTATCTATTTCAGCTTTCAAAAAATTGATTGCAAATGTAAAATTCTCTGGTTTAACTGTATTTCCTAAATTGATAATATAAGGGGCATGAACAACTATATCACTTAATCCATGTTCCACCATAAAGGCTTTACCTTTTGGAATATTCATCTCTGAAATATCTTTTCGCCTTGTATTTTGAGGTGCTCCCGTATAAATCATAAATGTACTTGCTCCATTATTCGAAGCCTCTTCGGCGGAACCAAGTAACATATCTTTTCCCTTCATACTAACATGTGATCCTATCAACATTATCCTTACCCCTTTTCGCATTTTAACTTGATTGTATTATAACATTGATTATAAAAAAAGATTTAGAATACTCACCTGACAGGAAGTTTTCTAAATCTTTTATATTTAAATTAAATCAACAAAATGAGCTCTAAATTTATAGTGTAAATGTGATCCTATTAAGAGGAACATTAATGTGATTGACCAAAATAGTAATAGTTGTGTTGGATTATTAAAAAACCAACCTTCGCTCAAGAAAGTTTCTCTAAACCCTGCGACTAAATAGTTAAACGGATTTATTTGTAGAATTCTAACAAAAACTTTAGGAAAACTACCAGAATTTAAATTGAATAAAATACCTGACATGTAAAATAAAACCCTCATAATCGATTGGAGTGCTATATAGTAATCACGAGCTAAAATTGAGATGGTTGAATTAAAAATACCGAAAGCAAATAAAAATGCAATCATACAGATAAAATAATAAATGTACTGTAACCAATACAAAGTGGGCGTTACACCTGATAATAATAAAACAATAATACTAAAACCGAACATAACCCAATACGCAGTCATTTGACTGACCATACGAATTGTTGGTAGTACGCTAACTGGAAATTTCATTTTAGCAACTAATCCAACTTTTTCATAAACACTACGAGACATACCAAGTACACTAGAATTCATAAACAACCATGGGGCGATACCCACCATCATCCAAGCAAAATAATTAACCCCATCTATCTGTTGTCCAGCGTGCAAGGCAACACCGAAAACAAGATAGTAAATACCAATTTGAATCATTGGGTTTAAAAACTCCCATGCAATTCCTAAATAATGACTTTGGTAACTTGCTCGATCTTCATATTTTGAAACTCGAAATATAATTGGTAAATTTTCAAATTGTTCTTTTATAATTGAAATAACTTTTTTCAATGTATTGACGCTCCTTATTTAAGTAAAATAATAATCTAGAACACGCTCTGTCGCATGCCCATCATTAGATGTATTCCATAATAAATTAAATGTTGCTAATTGTCTATCACTATTTTTGAATTCTTTATAAGTAGCAACTAGTTCACTCATTGTTTGCACAATCGGTCCTGGTACCCAGTTATTAAAATCCGATTGAATCCCAATACTACTTTCATAATTCTTTAAATCAAAACAATAGAATAAAACTCGTTCAGCGTTTGGCAATAAACTGAAATCAAAAATAACCGATGAATAATCTGTAATTAAACAATTTGTGATGACCAACAATTCTCCAGTTGTGTATTCATCCACCCATAAAATATCATTATTCTTAGATAATAATTTTTTAAAGGCAAGCTCTTTGTCCTTTAAATGCGGATGTAATTTAATAATTAACTTAGTTTCATCATTTAATAATTCTTGAATATTAGAAAAATCATCTGGTATTTCTAATATAACTTCCCCATTTATATCTTCTCTATATGTTGGTGCGTATAAAATGATTTTTTTCTTAATTAAGTCTGGGTGGCTACTAAAAATATTTTTTTTTGTTAATTTTATCCAATTGCTATCTTTAAATTTATCTGTAGCAGGGTATCCAAGTTCTAAAATGTGATTATCAGAAACATGATAACTTTTCTTAAATACTGACCCCATTTTAGCTGACGCTACAATAAAATCATCAAATTGATTATAGACAGATTGAAATCGTTTTTTATCTTCAGCTGATCGATCAGCTGTCTTAGGCTCATCCCAACCAAACGATTTAATTGCCCCATTTGCATGCCAAAGTTGAACAATTTTGGTTGTTTTTTTTGTATGCATTGTGGCTAAAAAAGCAAAATAATTATCGACAAAAATTAAGTTACTCTTAGAAATCAGAGGGATTAAATTTAATACGAAAGAAATATTTTCAGTAAATATTTTGGTTTCAATATTTAAGTCTTCGATATTCTTAATTTCTAACTTCATAGAAGGTCGATAAAAAATGATTAAATGTTGATTATTATCTAAACATCTTTGATTTAATTTCCGAATGAAGTCACTATTACCACCGAAACTCATTAAATAGCTGATATTAGTACTTTTTTTAGAGAAATTCAGTAACGAAAATAGTCTGATGAGAAATAAGTAGATTATCTTTTTAATTTGCATAACTTATTAATCCTTTAGTTTTATTTATAATGCTTGCTCATAAAAACGTCCCCATATCTGAACGTTTTCTGAGATACTAACAAATGCGACCGGGTCTGACTCTTCCATTGCATCATGTAATTCATTTTGTTCATATCTCGAAATAACGGTAATTAAAAGTGTCTTATCATCATGATGATAAGCACCCTCAACATCGTTAACAATTGTGATTCCACGACGCATATGATTTTGTATTGAATCAATCACACTCTTAGGACGACTCGTCACAATCATAACTTGCATTTTTTGTTGTCTTGTATAAACCATATCCATGACTCTAGCATTAACAAATAATCCCAATGCAGAATAAAAAGCATATGGCCAACCATAAATAAAACCGGCTGCTAGAACAATAAAAGCATTAAAAATAATATTAATAGTTCCAATACTTTTACCTGTTTTCTTTTTAATTGTTAAGCCAATAATATCTAATCCACCAGTTGAAATTCCATTTCTAAGCGCTAATCCAGTACCAAATCCATTAACAGCTCCACCAAATATCGCGCAAATAATAGGATCCGTTGTTAACGTTACTGGCGTAATTGCTTTGATCATAATACTTGAAAATACAACTGCTAGAAAAGTAAACACAGTAAAACGGTGACCAATTTTATTCCAAGCCAAAATGAACATTGGTACATTTAAAAGAAATAAGAGTAACGCAGTCGATATTTGAAATGGTGCATATCGACTAAGGAGGGTTGCTACTAATTGCGCTAACCCCGTAATACCAGAGGCATATATTTTTCCTGGTGTCCAAAAAAAGTTCATCGCAACCGAAACTAATATCGCATATATAAATGCTGTTGAAGCTTTGGCCGCGTATGAATGTTTCTTAAAAATTTGTTGCAGATCGTCCATGATCAAAAAACCTCACATTTCATTTTAACAAGTTACGAATATTATACCATTCATTACGGTCAGATACAGTTAGACATTTACTTATCAAGTAAATCTTAATCTATACAAAAAGAGTCTTTTCAAAATTCATTCGAAAAGACTCTTTTAACTTATTTAGATTTCCAGACAGATTGTTTAAATTGATTCCGTCCACCGTTTTCTTCCATAGCAAATCTTCTTGGATTCTTTTTATAAAACTCTTGATGATAATCCTCAGCAGCATAAAATGGACCTGCATCTTCTATAGTTGTAACAATTGGTTCTTTGAATCTATGACTATCAATCAATAGTTGTCTTGAAGTTTCCGCAATTTTTCTTTGCTCATCATTTAGTGTATAAATCACTGGGCGATATGAACTACCCCTATCTTGAAATTGCCCCATCGCATCAGTTGGATCTGTTTGTTGCCAATATATCTCAACAAGCTGAGCGTAATTAATTTTTTTAGGGTCAAATGTTATCTCAACTGCCTCAGTATGCCCCGTTGTTTCAGATACAACATCTTCATATGTTGGATTTTTAGTGTGTCCTCCTGTATATCCAGATACGACATTTAAAATTCCTGCTTGTTCTTCAAACGGTTCAACCATGCACCAAAAACAACCACCAGCGAATATTGCTTTTTCACTCATTATCATCATTCCCCCTCTTAATATATGATAATAATAAATCACTTAACATAATATTGATATTTTTATGCCTAAAAAAGACTAATGAGTTTAATCATTAGTCTTTTAAACGTCTATTTTAATTTATTTTCTTCAACTTTTAACGATAATTCATCTAATTGCTTACTTGCAACTAGACTAGGCGCATTCGTCAATGGCTCTGATGCTTTTGAATTTTTAGGGAACGCGATAACTTCGCGAATGTTATCTTTCTTTGCCAATAACATAGCAAATCTGTCTAACCCAATAGCCAATCCACCATGTGGTGGGAATCCATAATCAAGTGCATCTAGGAAAAATCCAAATTGTTCTTCCGCACTTTCTTTAGTAAATCCTAAAGCCTTAAACATTTTTTCTTGAATATCGCGTTTATGAATACGGATTGACCCACCACCCAATTCATAACCATTCAAAATAATATCATAACTTTGTGCATGTGCTTCATGTGGATTTTCATCAAGTAAATGAATATCTTCTTCATTTGGCATAGTAAAAGGATGATGCGCAGCAATAAATTTGTCAAAGTCTTCACTGTATTCAAATAATGGCCAATCAACAACCCAAAGGAAGGCGAATCTATTTTCATCAATCATATCCATCTCTTTGGCAATATCATTACGTAAGTAACCTAATGATGCACGAACAACACTTGCTTTGTCAGCAACAAACAAAATTAAATCTCCGACATTTGCACCAGCAGCTTCTTTAATTGCATCAACATGGTCATTTAAAAATTTAGCAATTGGGCCACTAAATCCTTCTTCAGTTACTTTTACCCAAGCTAACCCTTTAGCACCAAAACGTTCAATATAAGCCGTTTTAGCATCAATCGCTTTGCGTGAATACTTATCGGCACCACCAGGAATCGCAATAGCATTAACAAGTCCACCATTGTTTAAAGTATTAGTAAATACTTTAAAATCAATATCTTTAACTGCAGCAGACATATCTTTTAATTCCATATCAAATCTAATATCCGGTTTTTCAGAACCATATCTTGCCATTGATTCATTCCAAGTCATACGTTGTAATGGTAATTCGAGGTCAATATTTAAAGTATCTTTCATTACACGTTTTAATAAACCTTCTGTTAAATCTTGAATTTCTTCAGCAGACATAAATGATGTTTCTAAATCTATTTGCGTAAATTCAGGTTGACGGTCACCACGCAAATCTTCGTCTCTAAAACAACGAGCAATTTGGTAGTAACGATCAAATCCGGCATTCATCAATAATTGCTTAAATAATTGAGGTGATTGTGGTAATGCATAAAAATGCCCAGGATAGACACGGGAAGGTACAAGATAGTCACGAGCCCCTTCAGGTGTTGATTTTGTTAAATATGGTGTTTCAATATCAATAAAATTTTGATTATCTAAGTAGCTGTGAACAGATTGTGTAATACGGCTACGAATCATTAATGATTTTTGCATTTCAGGACGACGTAAGTCTAAATAACGATATTTTAATCTTGTATCATCTACAACATTAATATCATCTTGTATTTCAAATGGCGGTGTTTTTGCTTTATTCAAAATAACTGCATTATGAACTTCAACTTCAATCTTACCCGTTTTCATTCTTGGGTTGATTGCTTTAGCATCCCGTTGTGTCACTTTTCCTGCAACCTCAACAACAAATTCATTACGTAACTCTTCAGCAATCTTTAAAGCTTCGGAATCAAATTCTTGACTAAAAACCAGTTGAACAATGCCCTCACGATCACGTAAATCAATAAAAATTAAATTTCCTAAATCGCGTCTTTTTTGTACCCATCCCTTTAATGTAACTGTTTGACCAATAAAAGTTTCATCAACTAAACCATTGTATGTTGTTCTTTTCATTCTCCATCAGCCTCCATTTCTAATTTTAATGCCTTTTCATATACTTTCGAAAAATCAGTATATACATCTTCTAATTTTAATATAATTTCTTGACTTGTTTTCATATTTTTAAAATTCAAAGTTTGTGTTTCTAGTTCGCTCTCACCTAAAGTCATAACAAAATGAGCATTCATACGATTAGCAGATTTAAATTGACCTTTTGGTTTACGATTTAAATAATCTCTTTCAATTGAATAACCTGCCTTACGCATTGATTGCACGAGTTTTAGTGTTTCAGTATTCGTTTCTTCACCAATACCAACAACATAAACATCTAAACTTTGTTCAACGGGTAATTTTGCATCTTCAGCTTCAAGAACTAATAATAATCTTTCAATCCCCAAGCCAAAACCAATCCCTGGTGTTTCAGGACCACCTAATTGCTCAACAAGGCCATTATATCGTCCACCAGCACAAATGGTCGTAAATTTCCCACCAAATGCTTTTGAATCAGACATAATTTCGAAAATGGTATGGTTATAATAATCAAGTCCACGAACCATTGTTGAATCAACTTCATATGGAATTTCCAATGCATCAAGTAACACTTTTACTTGGTTAAAATGAGCCTGTGACTCTTCACTAAGGTAATCTAGAATTGATGGTGCATTTTTAACAATTTCTTGATCACCTTTATCTTTACTATCCAAAACGCGTAGTGGATTTTTTTCTAAACGTGCTTTTGAATCATCACTTAATTGATCAGCGAAGGGACGTAAATATGCAACTAATGCGTCACGATAATTATCACGACTATCATTATCTCCCAAAGTATTAATAGCTAATTTTAAATTTGTTAATCCAAATTTTGATAAGAAATCAATTGCCATTGCCATAACTTCAACATCAAGTGTTGGATTATCAACCCCAAAGGCTTCAACTCCAATTTGATGAAATTGACGTAAGCGTCCAGATTGAGGTCTTTCATAACGAAACATTGGTCCAATATAATACGTTTTAAATGGCTTTTGAATTTCTGGGCCATAAAGTTTATTTTCAACATACGCTCTAACAACTCCAGCTGTTCCTTCAGGACGAAGTGTTATATGGCGGTCACCTTTATCTTTAAAATCATACATTTCTTTAGTTACAATATCAGAAGTATCACCTGAAGTTCTTGAAAAAACCTCAAAATGTTCAAAAAGTGGTGTTCTAATTTCATCATATTGGTAACTTGAGAATATATTTCTAGCGGTTTCTTCAATATATTGCCATTTTTTTGAATCTGCTGGGATTATATCTGCTGTTCCTTTGGGACGTTGAAATTTCATTATAAATCCTCCTATTTGTGGCATTATATACAAAAAAGCACCCTCATCTAAATACGACAAGGGTGCTTTTGCACGGTACCACCTTAATTTTTTACTAATAGCTTAACGCAACTTAAACGACATGTGATTTAACCACACGCACCTCAAAAGTGTCTTTCGGTTAGCAAAAATGGTGAATATTTCAGCAAATTATTCACTCTCTATACAATTTAACTAACCTAATTTCTTTTTCATCGGTTTTAATATTTTATTAATTATAAAGTTACTCGAGTAACTCTCTAAAGTCAAGTACAGCTTAACTTACAATATTATTAAATTTGATTCTTACTATTGAACAAATATTTGGTATACTAATATTTAGATTCAATATCTATAGTTAAAGGAGTACATAAATGTCAACAAATAGAAAACATGGATTCAGCATAAACTGGCCAAGAGTCATTTTATTAATCATCATTTTTTGTACCCTATGTTTAGGTATTGTAAAAACGACAACTTATTTAAAAGAAACCGTTGTTACATCTGACAATATTAATGTACGTACCGGACCAAGTACGTCAAATAAAGTGTTAGACACTCTTAAGAAAGGTGAGCGTATTACAATTATTCGAGAAAAAAATAATTGGTCATACGTAAGTTTGCCAAATACTAAAAAAGGTTGGGTAGCAAACTGGATTCTTTCTAAAAAAAATGCCAAAGTGACTAAATTATCTGAAGCAACGATTGTTTTAGATCCCGGACATGGCGGTAACGATTCAGGTGCACTTTCAATCAAAGATAAACAAGAAAAAATCTACACGCTTCAAATTGTAAAAAAAGTAGCTTATCTTCTTAAGAAACGTGGCGCCAATGTGATTTTAACACGAGACTCTGATTCGTATGTAGATTTAGCCCCACGCGCTAAACTTGCAGAATCAAATAATGCAGATGCATTTATTAGTTTCCATTTTGATTCATCGCCTAATGATGATGAAGCAACTGGTTTAACAAGTTACTACTATAATAAGACAGCTGATTTAGCACTTGCAAATTCAATAAATGCCGAATTAAACGATACCGGTCTTGATAATCGTGGAACGGAATTTGGCGATTTTCTTGTTCTAAGAGATAATACACAACCATCCGTCTTACTAGAATTAGGGTACATTAATACAAAATATGACTTTAAGTTAATCCAAAGTAGCAGCTTTCAAGAAAAAACAGCAAAATCAGTCGTTGAAGGTTTAACAAATTATATCCAAAATAAATAAGACAATGCTTAACTATCATTGTCTTATTTTTGTATTAAATCAATTAATTTCAATACACGCTTATCTGGTTTTTCAACTGTTGAAATCATTTGATCAAAATCAAATAAATATCCCTTCATACCTGCATTATGCCCTGCAGCAATATCCAACTCCCGATCACCAATCATTGCTGCTTTCTGGTAATCAACTGCATTTTTTTCTGCAAGATAATTAAGTGACGCTGGATTAGGTTTCCTTGGAAATTTTTGATCTGAAGTAACAAAATCTGAAAACAAATGAATAATATTTGTTTCCCTAAGCATATCAATTGCGCTTTGATCCCTATGGGTTAATAAAAAGTTTTGTCCACCATTATCAACCACCCATTTACAAACTTCTTTTGCACCAGGAAATAATTTTGCATTTTTTTGACTCTGTCTTTCTAAATCATCATAGCTTACCCTCAATTGTTCAACATCTAAATTCAAATTTGTTTCTTGATAAATTTGAATTGCTTGTCTAACAGATTTTTCTCGCATAATTTTATAAATTTCTGTTCTAGTCGCAATTACATTTTGTAAACGTAACGCTTCTTGAAATGCCTTAACCATCTCAGGATAAGTATCAAAAAGCGTCCCATCAAAGTCCCAAAAATAATTATTTATCATTTTATACCCTCCAAATATTCTTTACACCAAAAAGATGTATTAGAGTTGATTCTAATACATCCTTTATTTTTTCTCTGTATCAAAAATAATTGTTACTGGTCCATCATTTATAAGTTCAACATCCATATCTGCTCCAAATTGACCTGGTTTAACAATAGTTACTATTTCAGCCAATTTTTGATTAAATTCATCATAATGTTCCTCAGCTAAATTAGGTTCTTCAGAATCTGTAAAGCTTGGTCTATTCCCTTTTTTTGTTGACGCGTACAAAGTAAATTGTGAAACAGATAGAATTTCTCCATTTATTTCTTGAATACTTAAATTCATTTTTCCCATATCATCTTCAAATAATCTGGAATTAGAGATTTTTTTTACCATATAATCTATCTCAGTAGATGTATCACCCGTCTTAAATCCCACCAATAAAAGATATCCTACATTAATCTGATTTAATACCTGACCATTTACCGAAACACTAGCCTTTTTAACACGTTGAACAACAATTTTCACTTCTTTAGTACCTCCATTAGAAAATTAATGAATTTTCCTTTTAACAGCATAAACGTCTTCAACACTTTTCAAAGTTTCCATAATTCTTTCTAATTGAACAATATCTTTTACGCCAACTGAAACATCCATTGTCGCAATTTTATTATTATCAACACGGCCATTAACTGAGCTTAATTGCTTAGTTGTATTATTCAATGATTGTAAAATATCATTCAAAAGTCCAGAACGATTGTACCCTTGGATTTCCAAATCAGATTGATAATTAGATTTATCATCCATGGTTTTATCCCATTTAACACTAATAATTCTTTCCCCGGACTCTTCAGCTTTAATAACATTAGGACATTCAGTTCTATGAACTGAAACACCACGCCCCTTTGTAATATAACCAATAATGTCATCTCCTGGAATAGGATTACAGCAATGACTTAATCGAACAAGTAAGTTATCGACGCCATCAATTACAACACCACCATCATGGCTACTTTTACGATTTTTTTCAGATACGTCTGGTTTTTTCATTTCTTTATGTTCTTCAAGGATTGCCTTCTGCTCATTAACTTGTCGAACTTCTTCTTCTTTAGAGCGAATATCTTCCGTTAAAGCATTGGCGACACCTAACGTTGCTACCTCTCCAAATCCAATTGCAGCATACAAGTCATCTGATTCAGACAATTGTCTTTTATCCAAAAGCTGTTTCATATTTTCTTTTGTAATGACTTTTTTAGGATCAAATCCTAAATCAATTAATTGCATCGTCAATAAATCTTCACCTTTAGCTGCATTAGCAACACGATCTTGTAGTTTGAAGAAGTGTTTAATTTTATTTCTAGCTTTATTTGTATGCACCAAATTAACCCAATCACGGCTTGGTCCTATTGAACTTTTACTAGTTAAGATATCAACAATGTCTCCATTTTTGACTTGATAATCTAATGGCACAATCTTTCCGTTAACTTTTGCACCCGTTGTATGATGTCCAATTTCAGTATGAATACTGTAGGCCATATCAAGTGGTCCTGCACCTTTGGGTAATTCAAAAACATCACCTTTAGGTGTGAATACATAAACGCGGTCACCAAAGATATCGCCTTTAACACTTTCCATAAAAGCAGAAGCATCATCAGTCTCATCTTGTAATTCAATAATTTCTTTAAACCAATTTAATTTTGTACCCGCGTCATCTTGCTGAACTTTCTCTTTCACACCTTCTTTGTAAGCCCAATGTGCTGCTACACCAAATTCAGCTATTTCATGCATCTCTTTTGTTCTAATTTGAACTTCAAAAGGACGTCCCTCTGGTCCGACAACAGTCGTATGCAGAGACTGGTACAAGTTAGCCTTTGGAATCGCAATATAGTCTTTAAATCTTCCAGGCATTGGTTTCCATCTAGAATGTATTGCCCCAAGTACCGCATAACAATCTTTAATTGATCCAACAATTACTCTAACAGCTAGGAGGTCATAAATTTGAGAGAATTGTTTATGTTGGTCTTTCATCTTTTTATAGACAGAATACAAATGCTTTGGTCGCCCATAAATTTCGCTTGAAACTTTTAAATCACTAATGGAAACTTTTATTTCTTCAATAGCTCCAGAAATATAAGCCTCACGTTCTTCACGTTTAGAATTCATCAAATGAACAATTCGATAGTATTGTTGGGGGTTCAGATAACGTAATGAACTATCTTCTAATTCCCACTTAATCGTACTAATACCTAAACGGTCTGCCAATGGTGCATATATTTCTAACGTTTCATTTGCAATTCGTCGTTGCTTATCTGGACGTAAGTGTTTTAACGTCCGCATATTATGTAACCTATCTGCTAATTTCACAATAATAACACGTAAATCTTTAGACATCGCTAACAATAATTTACGATGATTTTCAGCTAATTGCTCTTGATGAGATTTATATTGAATTTGACCTAATTTTGTTACACCATCGACAATTACTTGCACATCTTTACCAAAAAGTTCGCCTACATCACCTAAAGTAACTGGTGTGTCTTCAACAACATCATGTAAAAATCCTGCACTAACAGTCTCCGGATCCATTTTTAATTCTGCAAGAATACCAGCAACTTGTATTGGGTGCATTATATATGGTTCGCCAGACTTACGATATTGATTCTTATGAACATAGGTAGCAAAATCACATGCTTTTTGTACAAATGCAACATGTTCTTCATTCATATAGCTTTCAACGATTTCCAAAACGTCTCTAGCACTCCACATTTCTTCTTTTGTCATATCTACACACCTCTTTTTATATAAAATAAAAATACGCGATTCCATAATGCAGTCCGCGTACTCATGTATTCATAAAGTATTTGTATTATTTTTTTGAAATTCCCCATGTTAATAATGATAAACAAAGATAAATAATTGCAAAAAAGATAGTGATACTTTGAAATAAATGGCACAACACACCTATTGCAAAAATAACTGGAAAGAAAAAGTTAAAAATCAAACTATGATCATTTCTACCAATAATAACACCAATAATGATAGAAAAAATGACATTTACTATAAATAAAGAAACACCAATTTTTATAACATCGTTTGCATTAACTAAGGTCAGTACCATCGGGACCACAATTCCGATGGCAATACTTACCGTTAAGTACCATGCAGCTGTTATGCTTAGAAAATTTTTCAAAAATATTTCCTCATTTCGTTTTCTCATGCCTTACTTAACTTAATTCACTAACAAATGAAAGGCTCGCTAATAAGTATAACGGAGCAGTCTCTGCACGTAAAATTCTAGGTCCTAAGCCTACCTTTTGATAACCAGCTGTAGCTAACTTATCAATTTCTGATTTTGAAATACCACCCTCTGAACCAAATACCGCAATCATATTTTGATTAGGTTCAATCAAATCAAATGATTTTTTTAGTTGGCTAACCTCACCTTGTTTAGCAGATTCTTCATATGCAACAATCTGAATATCATAAGATTGTTGAAATATCTCATCAATTTTTTTAGCGTATGAAATCGTTGGAATTTTAGTTCGATGTGCTTGTTCTGCAGCACCCTTAGCAATTTTTTTTAAACGTTCAATTTTTTTAGCCTGCTTTTTTTGATCCCATTTTGCAATAGAAAAATCACTATTAAAAAATATAAAATGGGCAGCCCCCATTTCTGTACCTTTTTGTACAATCCAGTCTGCCTTATCTTTTTTTGAAAGAGCCGACGCAATTGTTACTTCTACTGGCAACTCAACTAATGTTTCTACTGTCTTTTGATAATCAAAAGTAGCTGAACTTTCAGTAACCTGTTTCATCTTTGCAACAACAACCTCTGTTGATTGCTTAACGAGTTCAACTTGATCACCAACAGCCAAACGCATAACTTTAATTGCATGATGAAAATCCTCATCTGTTAAAATTAACTCATCAGATTTCAAAAAATATCTCTGCATCTTTACTACCTAACCTTCCAAATCCATTTTAACTGCAATAATTGAGAACCAGTCACCCATATTTAAAATCTGTTGTATTTCAAATCCACCAGTTACCAGTGACTCCTTGATTAAATCGACTTTATCTGCAATAATCCCAGATGTCACAAAATGGCCACCTGGATTTAAATTTCTTCTAGCTTGCGGAATTAACGGTACAATAATTTCGGACAAAATATTAGCCACAATTAAATCAACCTTATTATCAATACCATTTAGTAAATCATTAGCTGCTACATGTATCTGATTTGCAATTGGATTTAAGTTGAAATTTAATACGGCAGCATCTACTGCAATATCGTCCAAATCATACGCATCAATATGACCAACACCAAGATGTTTTGCAGCAATACTTAAAACACCTGAACCTGTTCCAACATCAATCATAGATTCATTTCCACGTATTACTTGCTCTAGTGCTACCAAAGCTAGCCGGGTTGTGGGATGTGTTCCTGTACCGAATGCTTTACCAGGGTCTAAACGTATCACTTTTTCATCAGGTTGGACCACCTGATATTTCTCCCAACTTGGTACTATTGTTAGGAATCGGGTAACTCTAACCGGATGGTAGTATTGTTGCCATTCCAATCCCCAACCTTGGTCATCCACTTCATTCAATTCAATCAGACCACGTCCCGGATTAAGTCCAAAATCAGCTAATTGATTAACCCTACTCTGTATAGTTGGCAATATTTCAGGAATAAAAATAGTTTCAGGGAAAAAGGCAGAAATCTTTGCTCCATCATTTTGGTGCTCAACTGATGTAAAATCGTTCCCGTCTAAATTATCCTGCATTAATTTTTCAAAATCTTTTGAATCATCAATTTGGACACCTTCAGCACCACTTTCAATTAAAATATTAGAAACCGCTTCTACAGCTTCACTACTTGTTGAGATACTTACTTCTGTCCATTTCAAATTGAAATCCTCCTAAAATTTTGGATAAATTAATCGCATACTTTTTTCTGTACTTTGTGCTTTTTGAATTTTTTCAAAATCGCTAGCTGACCAACTTAGTTCAAAGAATTCAGCATCATCATCATTCAAAAAATCTAACAAATCACTTTGACCATTGTCTAGTACAATTTGTAAATAGTTAATAAATGCTGCTGCCTCTGAGCGTTCCCAACCCGATTTCCCTTGAAAGGGTAATGTTGTTAAATACTCTTTTTCAACTTCCTTTGAGTCAAAACGTTCTTCATCATAGAGTAATATAGCATCCCCAAATGAAATAATGGGTAATTCTGAGTTAACACCTTCAATATCAAGAATTGCTTGTTGTGACTTATTCTCAGCATAAAATGTGAGATCTACTGTAAATGTATGATCCTTTTTCTGCCAATCTAATACAATATCACCATCAAAATCAATTTTTGGTAATTCCTTCTTTAAATAATCAAACAATGTTTCTTGTGCCATACTATCACCTCATATTTTAAATAAATTTAAATTACATCAAATTTTGTTTAGTTCTCAAAGTTTATTATAAAGCATTGCATTCATTCATGCATTAATTAAAGAGGAAAACGATAACAATTTATCGCTTTTTTTGGTAAACTAAGGTTATTAAAATATTGGGGAGGTTTTATTTATGGGAAGAAAGAAAATGATTTTGGATTTAGACACTGGTATTGACGATGCATTGGCTATTGCCTATGCTCTCGCTAGTACCGAAATTGATTTAATTGGTATTGTAGGTTCTTACGGTAACCTGCAAATGCTAGCTGGTGTTCAAAACAGTTTGAACTTACTTAATTTATTAGGTGAATCAAATATTCCAGTTTATCTCGGTGAGAAACATTCAATCACGACTCAATCTTTTGATACTTTAGAAATAAGCCAAGAAATACATGGTATGAACGGTTTAGGTGACATAAAAATCCCTAAATCAAGCCAACCATACGCCTCAGAATCTGGAATCGATTTTATTATCGATTCTGCACATGAATTTCAATCAGATTTAATTATTGTGCCTACTGGTCCATTAACGAACTTATCATTAGCCATAAAAAAAGATCCTAAAATTGAAACATTAATTGGTAAAGTCGTTTTAATGGGTGGTGCTTTAACAATCCCTGGAAATGTAACTGCCGTTGCTGAAGCAAATATTAATCAAGATCCAGAAGCCGCAAATGAAGTATTCCAAAGTAAATTGCCTATTACAATGGTAGGTCTAGACGTAACACTTAAAACACTTTTAACAAAAAAAGAAACAGAGCTATGGCGTGAAATTGACAGTCCATCAAGTCGAGCTTTCGCCGATATTGTTGATTACTATATTAACGCCTATGCAAACCTAAAAACAAATTTAGACGGCTGTGCTTTGCATGACCCCTTAGCTGTTGCCGTTGCTATAGATGCATCTTTAGTCACTACTTTACCTATCAATATGAAAGTTGACACAGAAGCGCCTTTTTCTGGACGTACAATCGGTGACGAGACACGCCTAAATTCAAATCAAGCAACAACGGTTGTCGCTGTTGCCGTTGAAACCGAAAGATTCTTATCGACTTTTATGACACGTTTATCAACTTTATTTTCAAAAAATTAAATTTAACGGAGTTTACTTATGCAATATCTCGGTCCATTCATTCTTTCCATTTGGTTTATTATGACCACTATTATTTATATTTCTACATTTACGAAAAAAAAACGTCGAAAATTTTCATATAAGTCACTTTTTTTTGGCTCGTTAGCCTGGGAAAAAAATAGTCGTAACTGGCTATTGATACTGGGACTTTTTTCGCTTATTAGTTTAAATCCTATTACAGATACATTTATCTTTTTGATGATACTTGGTGGTTACATTGCTGTTACCTCATGTTTAAACTTATTCTTACATCATGGTAATCGCCGTCAAACTATTCTAATCATTATTCTTTCCTTCTTTTTAATTTTAGCAGCATTCTATCCTTTATTATCAAATTTTAAATAAGTAAAGATAGTTGCTTTAAATTAACTCAAAGACGATAATGTAAGCGTTAACTGTAATTTTAATAAACTTTATTATTCATACTACTATTTATTCAAGGGAGATCACTATGCCACATATAATCGGTGTTGATATTGGAACAACAAGCACGAAAGCAGTTTTATACGATCTTAAAGGTACCGTAATTGAATACGCTAATATTGGTTACTCACTTTATCAAGAAGAAAATGGGATGGCTGAACAAGATCCTGATGAAATTTATGCTGCTGTAACAAAAGCAATCACTGAGGTCAATAAAAAAGCGAACTTACGCCCCACTGATTTAAAAGGCGTTTCATTTTCAGCTGCCATGCACAGTTTAATTCTACTTGATAAAAATCATAAACCGTTAACTAGATCGATTACTTGGGCTGATAACAGAGCTAGCAAGTGGAGTGATGATTTAAATGAATCAGGTGTTGGTCATGAAATTTATCTCAAAACTGGAACACCTATTCATCCTATGTCACCATTATCAAAACTAATTTGGTTAAAGAATGATAAACCAGATTTATTTAATCAGGCAGCCTATTTTGTTGGTATTAAAGATTATATTTTATATCAATTATTTGATCGACTTGTTATTGATCATTCTTTAGCGTCAGCTACAGGCTTATTCAATATTTTTAATTTAGATTGGGATAAGCAAGCATTATCTGTAACTGGTGTCACACCTGAACAGTTACCAGAACTAGTTGAAACAACGTACCAACTATCCGGACTAAATACTGAATTTTCTAAAATAACTGGTATCCAACGTGATGTTCCTTTTATTGTTGGTGCAAGTGATGGTGTTCTATCAAACCTTGGTGTTAATGCTATCGAACCGGGTGTTGCGGCTGTCACAATTGGTACGAGTGGTGCCGTTAGAATGGTTATCGATCACCCTGTTACAGATCCTAAAGGTAGACTATTCTGTTATGCGCTCGCCAAAAATAAATGGGTCATTGGTGGGCCAGTTAACAATGGCGGTATCGTCTTCCGCTGGTTGCGCGATGAGATATTTACACCCGAAAAAATTACTGCTGAACAAATGAAAATTGATCCCTATGAAGTCATCACTCAAATTGCAGAAAAGGTTCCTGCCGGTTCCGATGGACTCCTCTTCCACCCCTATCTTGGTGGCGAACGGGCACCACTCTGGGATGCTAATGCTAGAGGTTCATTCTTTGGTTTAACACGTCAACATACACGTGCGCATATGGCTCGAGCTGTACTTGAAGGGATCGTTTTCAATTTAGACATGGTCATGTTAGCACTAACTGAAATTGCTGGGAAACCCACTAGAATCCAAGCAACAGGTGGTTTTGCCCAATCATCTTTATGGCGACAATTATTAGCCGATATTTTTGAACAAGAAGTTACAATTCCTGAAAGTTTTGAAAGTTCTTGTCTTGGCGCAGCTGTCTTAGGAATGCAAAGTTTACATTTAATTGCTGATCTATCTGCTGTTGAAAATATGATTGGTTCCATGCATGTCCACCAACCACAAAAAGAAAACTTTGAAGTATATCGTGAGCTATTACCTATATTTGTTCGAGTAAGTAGGTCATTAAGCGCTGAATATAAAAATATTGCTGATTTCCAGCGGAAACATTATCATCAAATCTAGTTTCATTGGGGGAAAGTTACTATGCCACTTTTAATTGTTTTTATTGGGATTCTCTTTTTACTTTTATTAATCATTAAATTTAAATTAAATACATTTGTTTCATTAATTATCACATCATTTGTTGTTGCCATTGGATTAGGGATGCCTTTAGATAAAATCACGACTTCTATCGAAAATGGTATTGGTAGTCAATTAGGTCATTTATCCTTAGTCTTCGGTTTTGGTGCTATGCTAGGTAAACTGGTTGCTGATTCAGGTGGTGCTTATCGGATTGCGACTACTTTAATTAACCGATTTGGTCGAAAATGGATTCAATTAGCAGTCGTACTTGCATCATTCATTATTGGTATTGCATTATTTTTCGAAGTTGGTATTGTTTTATTGATCCCAATCGTTTTTGCGATTGCTACGGAATTAGGAATTTCAGTTTTATATCTTGGGATTCCCATGGCAGCTGCACTTTCAGTTACTCATGGCTTTTTACCACCTCACCCCGCCCCAACTGCAATTGCATCAGCACTAAATGCTAATGTAGGGATGGTTCTTATTTACGGATTACTATTAGCTATTCCGGTAACATTGATTGCCGGTCCACTTTTCGCTATGATTGCAAAAAAATATATTCCTTCGGCATTTAAGCAAAAAGGAAATTTAAGCGCATTAGGAACACAAAAAGAATTTAAACTTGAAGATACACCTAGTTTTGCAATGAGTACTTTGACATCTTTATTTCCCGTTGTAATTATGGCTATTTCAACAGTTTACGACATGATTATTAATAAAGGGATAACACCAAAGAACCCTAACTCTATAGATTCCTTTTTCATGTTCGTTGGGTCTCCTGGCGTTGCCATGCTGCTCTCCCTTCTGTTCGCTATCTATTCAATGGGTATTGCCCGAAAGATCCCAGTCAAAGATATTATGGCTTCTCTTGAAGTTGCCATTAAACAAATTGCAATGCTACTCTTAATCATTGGTGGTGGAGGTGCATTTAAGCAAGTTCTTGTTGATGGTGGTGTCGCAGATGTTATCTCAAGAATGTTTGAATCCTCATCGTTATCACCATTATTGTTAGGCTGGTTAATTGCTGCACTTCTTAGAATTTCTCTTGGTTCTGCAACAGTTGCTGCATTAACAGCTGCCGGTCTAGTCAGTGGTTTAATAGCTGGGTCAGGCGTTGATCCTGCATTAATGGTTATCGCCATTGGTTCAGGTAGTTTAATTGCATCTCACGTAAACGATGCTGGTTTCTGGATGATTAAAGAATATTTTGATCTAACCGTTAAAGAAACACTCGCAACGTGGACCGTTCTTGAAACAGTCGTCTCTGTTTCAGGGCTCGGTGGTGTTATGCTTATTAACTTATTCGTATAAATTAATAAAAGGCTAAGTTATTTTAGATAACTTAGCCTTTTATTATGTTGTTAAATTTAGACATGTGTTAAAATAGACACCATTCTAAATTGAAATTATTGGAGGCAATATTATGGATTCACTATCTGCTATCTTATTATTACTTGGTGGCGTGGTTATCGCAAATGTGATTGCTGTTAAGTTTCCAAAAGTTCCACAAGCTTTTTATCAAATTGGTATAGGATTAGCGCTTTCTTTATTACCAAATTTCCAACATTTCGAACTTAACCCAGAATTATTTTTTATGATAATCGTTGCACCTATTATTTTCAATGAAGCCCAAAATACATCTAGAAGAGCATTAGCTAGAAATATTTTAACGACGCTTTCATTAGCCATCATTTTAGTTGGTGCAACAATAATTGTCACTGGGTTTTTAGTTCACTCAGTCTTACCTGATTTATCACTTGCCTTAGCATTTGCGTTAGCAGCGATTGTCACACCCACAGATACAGTAGCAGTATCTTCAGTGACAAAAAATTTACCGATTCCTGAGTCAATGATGAATATATTGGAAAATGAATCCTTGTTTAATGATGCATCTGGTATTGTTGGTCTTAGTTTAGCATTAACTGCTTTCTCTTCAGGTACTTTTTCTATGAACGAAGGTCTAAGTGCTTTTAGCACATCATTTTTTGGTGGACTCTTAATTGGTGCATTTTTAGGATTAGTATTCGTTAAAATAAGGTTAACGTTACTAAATTGGCACATCGAAGATACAGCAATTATGATTCCAATTGAAATAATAACTCCTTTTTTAATTTATTTTATATCTGAAGAATTAGGTTGTTCAGGTATTTTAGCAGTCGTTGCTGCCGGTTTAATTCATGGTGTTCAAAAAGATCGTTTACGGTTATCTTCAACTAAATTACAATTTATATCAAGTAGTATTTGGAAAGTACTTACAGATGCTTTAAATGGGTTTGTTTTTGTAGTTCTAGGTTTAACATTGCCTACTGTTACCTCGGATTTATTAAAAAGCTCAGGATTTAATTCACTAATTTTACTTGTTATTAGTATTGGTATTTACTTTATTATGACACTAATGCGTTTTCTATGGTCCCACTTCCTATTAAAAAATTTATCAACAAAAGACGATTTTACATTTGCCCTAAGTGGAATTCACGGAACAATTACACTATCCATGGCATACTCATTACCATTAGTAACTGTTTCAGGAATTGAATTCCCTATGAGAAATGAAATCATTTTTATAGCTGCATTAGTTATATTAATTAGCATGTTAGTTCCTACTTTCCTACTACCGCACTTAATTACCAAAAAGAATGAGATTACTATTTTAGAAAATATTGGTGAAATTCGTTCTAAGATGGTTATTTACACTGTTGAACAACTTAATGTCACAAATATTCCTAGTCCAGAAAGACAAACAGTAATTGAAACGCTATATAACCAACAAAATTTTTTAAAACGGCCTAAAAAGAGTGATTTTTATGACCTATTAGAAAAAACACAAGAAATTGAAGAAAATATTTTGCATGAATTATTATCGAGTGGTCAGGTTTCTGAAAAAACTGGTTCTTGGTACGAAAAGTATCTTGCTACAACTTATCAATCAACCCGTGGATTTTCACTTAAACATCTCATAATACACTTGAAATTCTATTCACTTCATTTATTTAAACATTTTGCTATTAAGAAAGGCGAAAAAGCGCTATCTCAGGTTACTGAAAATCAAAAAAATACTTTCAAAAAATATTATAATAATACAAAAGATGACTTTATTTTAATGGAGGAATCTAGTTATCAGGCAGCAATTACTTATTTAACCTCTATTACCACTGTTGACAATTCAATGGCCGTTACTCTGGTTAGACAATTTTTATCAGTTAGACACAGAAGAATGTTTTCAAATGAGACTGAACTTATCTTACAAAATAATATTTTTATAAATGCCTTTCAATTAGAATATAATTTTGTTCAACTTCAATTAGAACAAAAATTAATCACCCCTGCAACGGCAAATCTGTTAAGAGAACAAATTTCATACGATGAGATGGTTTACATGCAAAATAATGAAGCATACTTATCATAAAAAAAACGACAACCAGACTTTTCCGGTTGTCGTTTTTACTTATTTTTTCTTAGATTCTTCATCTTCATCAATTTTCAAGACTGCCATAAATGCTTCTTGTGGAATCTCAACATTACCAACTTGTTTCATTCGTTTCTTACCAGCTTTTTGTTTTTCCAAAAGTTTCATACGGCGTGTTCGATCTCCACCATACAATTTAGCTGTAACATCCTTACGGTATGCTTTAATATTTGTTCTTGCAATAATTTTTTGTCCAGCAGCAGCTTGAACTGGAATTTCAAACATTTGGCGCGGAATTAATGATCTTAATTTATTGACGATACCTTTTCCACGTTCAAAAGAAAAATCACGATGAACAATAAAACTCAATGCATCAACTGCTTCACCATTCAACAAGATATCAACTTTAATTAAATCACTTGGACGGTAACCCTCTTCTTCATAATCCAGGGATGCATATCCACGTGTATTAGATTTTAATTTATCAAAGAAATCAAAGATAATTTCTGATAAAGGCATATGATAAATAATATTTACACGGAATTCATCTAAGTAATCCATCGTCTCAAAAACACCACGTTTTTTTTGACAAAGTTCCATGACTGCTCCAACATATTCATTAGGTACCATAATACTTGCTTTCACATAAGGTTCGTTAATTTGCTTAATTGATGATGGTTCTGGCATTTCAGAAGGGTTAGAAACAATTATTTTCTCACCATCAGTTAAATCAACATGATAAATTACAGATGGTGCCGTTGTAATCAAATCTAACCCAGATTCACGTTCTAACCGCTCTTGGACAACATCCATGTGTAATAACCCTAAAAATCCACAACGGAACCCAAATCCTAGTGCTTGTGACGTTTCTGGTTCAAATTGTAAAGCAGCATCATTTAATTGTAATCTTTCAAGTGCCTCACGTAATTCATTATATTTTGAATTATCTACGGGATATAACCCACAATAAACCATAGGATTAATTGCACGGTAACCATCTAGTGCTTCAGTTGCTGGATTGTCAGCTGAAGTTACTGTATCACCAACTCGTGTATCTCGAATATCTTTAATTGCCGCTGTAACATACCCAACATCTCCGGCCATTAAAAAATCACGATTAACTGCTTTGGGTGACATAACCCCAACTTCAGTCACTTCATATTTTTTCTTACTATTCATTAATTCAATTGTGTCGCCAGGTTTTACAACACCGTCAACCACCCGAATACTCAAAACAACGCCACGGTAACTATCATAGATTGAATCAAAAATTAAAGCTTTCAATGGTTTTTTTAAATCACCATTTGGTGCAGGAATTTTCGTTACAATCTGTTCCAGCATCTCTTCAATACCAATACCATTTTTAGCACTTGCCAGAACGGCATCAGAGGCATCTAATCCGATAACATCTTCAATTTCTTTTTTTACCATTTCAACATTAGCAGATGGTAAGTCAATTTTATTAATAACTGGTAAAATCTCCAAATCATCATCAATCGCTAAATAAACGTTTGCGAGTGTCTGTGCCTCAACACCTTGAGCAGCGTCTACAACAAGTACAGCACCTTCACAAGCCGCCAAACTCCTTGAAACTTCATAAGTGAAATCAACATGTCCTGGTGTATCAATTAAATGAAAGATATATGTTTCACCATCTTTAGCAAGATAATGTAATTCAACCGCATTTAATTTAATTGTAATTCCACGTTCTCGTTCAAGATCCATCGAATCGAGTAATTGATTTTGCATCTCACGTTTAGTAACTGTATCAGTCATCTCGAGGATACGATCCGCAAGTGTGGATTTTCCATGATCAATATGTGCTACAATCGAAAAGTTTCGAATATGTTTTTGTCTATCTTGCATTTCTTCAAAATCCATTAATAGCGTCCTACTTTCTTGTTTCTATCTCTTCTGATTATAACAATCAACGCTACTAAACACAATTACAGTTCGCATACAAAAAAATAGAATCATCTTAGAAGACGATTCTATTTTTAACTTTATTTCTTATTTTTAAATTGATCTTTTAACTTATCAAATAAATTACCTTCGCCAACAACGTTTTTACCGCTAGCTGTAGCAAATTCTTTCAAAGCATCTTTTTGTTCTTTTTTAAGATTACGAGGTGTTTCAATATTAACCGTCACTTCTTGATCACCATTACCCTTACCATGTAATTTAGGCGCACCCTTATCACGTAATCTGAAAGTCGTTCCAGTCTGTGTTCCAGCGGGAATCTTCATTTTTACATCTCCATGAACGGTTGGAACCGTTACTTCGTCGCCCAATGCAGCTTGGACAAAGCTAATTGGAACATCAATGTAAATATCAGGACCTTCACGGTCAAATGTGCCACTAGCCTGAACTCTAAAGATAATGTATAAATCTCCATAAGGTCCACTATTTTCACCAGATTCACCTTGTCCTTGAAGACGCATCTGTTGACCATCTTCAACACCAGCAGGAACAGTTACTTTAACTTCATGTCTTTCATCAATATGGCCTGATCCATGACATGTATCACATTTTTCTTTAATCTCTTTACCTGTACCATGACAAATATCACATTCTTGTTCAGTCATCATGTTTCCAAGTGGCGTACGACGCTCAACTTGGATAGTACCTCGACCACCACATTTATGACATGTAATTGGAGAAGTTCCAGGTTTTGCTCCAGAACCAGAACAAGTAGCACATAGACTTTTACGATTGTATTTAATTGTTGATTCTTTACCAAAAACACCTTCATTAAATGTCAATGTCATCTCGTATTGCAAATCACGACCTGCTCGTGGAGCGGTTGGATCTTGGGAAGCACCACCACCGCCGAAAAATGAACTGAAAATATCTTCAAATCCACCGCCGCCAAATCCACCTTGTTGTCCTTGACCACCAAATCCTCGGTAAGCACCACCTTGAGACCCAGCTGAACCATATTGATCGTATTCAGCTTTCTTTTGTGGATCACCAACTGTTTCATATGCTTCAGTGATTTCTTTAAATTTATCTTCGGCACCAGCATCCTTATTAATATCCGGATGATATTGTTTAGATAACTTACGATACGCTTTTTTTATTTCTTCAGGTGACGAATCTTTAGTCACACCAAGTACATTATATGGATCTTTGTTCTCTGCCATTCCGTACCTCCGAATAACCTTTTTGGTTTTTATTGCTCTAAATAGGATAACATGTCTAACATGAAATAAAAAGCCAAAGTCCCAAAGGCCTTTGACTTTCTATCACACTCAAAATTTAGTAAAGATTACTTCTTATCTTCAGGGTTAACTTCTTCGAAGTCACCATCGACAGTTTCATCTTTAGGGTCTTTAGCCGTGCCTTCAGCACCAGCTTCACCTTGAGCTTCTTGTGCTTGTTGATACAATTTAACAGTTAAGTCTTGAACAATTTTATTCAATTCATCTTTCTTAACTTTCATATCTTCAACATTGTTATCTTCTTGAGCTTTCTTCAAAGCATCACGAGCATCTTCAGCAGATTTAATTTCTTCTTCAGTTACTTTACCTTTTAATTCTTCCAAAGTTTTATCAACTGAGAATAATAATTGATCAACTTCATTCTTCAAATCAACTTCTTCTTTACGTGCCTTATCTGCTTCTTCGTTTTCTTTAGCTTCATTAACCATGCGTTCGATTTCGTCTTCTGCAAGACCACCTGAACTCTTGATTGTAATTTTTTGTTCTTTGTTTGTGCCTAAATCTTTAGCAGAAACGTTAACAATACCATTTTTATCAATATCAAATTTAACTTCAATTTGAGGGATTCCACGAGGTGCAGCAGGAATATCATTTAATTGGAAACGGCCTAATGTTTTATTATCAGTAGCCATTGGACGTTCACCTTGTAAGACATGGATATCAACGGCAGGTTGGTTATCTGCAGCTGTTGAGAACGTTTGTGACTTGCTTGTTGGGATCGTTGTATTACGATCAATTAACTTAGTAAAGACGCTACCCATTGTTTCAATACCCAATGAAAGTGGTGTTACATCAAGTAAAACAACATCCTTAACATCACCAGTAATGACACCACCTTGAATTGCAGCACCAAGTGCAACAGCTTCATCAGGGTTAACTGATTGGTTAGGTTTGTGATCTGTTTCTTTTTCAACTAATGCTTGAACAGCAGGAATACGTGTTGAACCACCAACCAAGATAACTTGATCAATATCAGCATTTGTTAATCCAGCATCTTTTAAAGCATTTTGAACTGGAATACGTGTACGTTCAACTAAGTCTTGTGTAAGATTATCAAATTTTGCACGTGATAATGTTGCTTCTAAATGTAAAGGTCCAGCAGCACCGGCTGTAATAAATGGTAAGCTAATTTGTGCACTAGTAACACCAGATACATCTTTTTTAGCTTTTTCAGCAGCATCTTTAAGACGTTGCATTGCCATTTTATCTTTTGATAAGTCAATACCATTTTCTTTTTTGAAGGTCTCAACTAACCAGTCCATGATTTTTTGATCAAAATCATCTCCACCAAGTTTAGTATCACCGTTTGTTGATAGTACTTCAAAGACACCATCACCTAATTCAAGGATAGAAACATCAAATGTACCACCACCTAAATCGAATACAAGGATTTTTTCATCTTTTTCAGTATTTTCAAGACCATATGCTAAAGCAGCAGCAGTAGGTTCGTTAACAATACGTTCAACTTCTAAACCGGCAATTTTACCAGCATCTTTTGTAGCTTGACGTTGTGAATCGTTAAAGTAAGCAGGAACTGTAATAACAGCTTGTGTTACTGATTCGCCTAAGTAAGCTTCAGAATATTCTTTGATGTATTGTAAAATCATAGCAGAAACTTCTTGTGGTGTGTATGATTTTCCTTGAATATCTACTTTGTAGCCTTCTTCTCCCATGTGACGTTTAATTGATGCAACAGTATCAGGGTTTGTGATTGCTTGGCGTTTAGCAACTTCACCAACTTGAGTTTCGCCATCTTTAAATGAAACAACAGATGGTGTTGTACGATTTCCTTCTGGGTTTGTAATAATTTTTGCTTCTTTACCTTCTAACACAGCAACAGCTGAGTTAGTTGTTCCTAAATCAATTCCTATAATTTTTGCCATAATTTATCTACCTCTTCTTATATTATTATTGAGCGACAACGACCATTGCTGGACGTAACACTCTATCTTTTAATTTATATCCTTTTTGAAGGACTTGAACAATTGTATCTGCTTTTTGATCATCAGAAGCTGGAACTGTTTGAACTGCTTGGTGAACATTTGGATCAAAAGTAACGTCATCAGTTGCAATTTCTATAACGTCATTATTAGTTAATGCTTTTTGTGCATCTTTATAAACTAATTCAATACCTTTTTTAAGTTGTTCGCCACTCTCAGTGTCAACCTCAATTGCCAATGCTCGTTCCAAATTATCGATAACTGGTAGAACATCTTTAGCTAATGATTGCCCGCTATACTTTAAGAGTTGTTCTTGTTCTTTCTTAAAGCGTGTATTCATATTTGCCATTTCGGCTTCTGCTCGTAAATATTTATCTTCCATTGTGTCTAAACTAGCTTGTAACTCAACTAATTTATCTGCATCAGAAGGCTTTTTACTAAATTTTTCTTTTACTTTATCAGTAACAGAACTTTTTTTCTCATTTTGATTAGTTGCTTCACTAGACTGATGTTGCTCTTGTGTAACATCTTCTTCAACTAAATCTTCTTTGGCATCTTTAACCACACACAACACCCCTTTTCTTATTTATCAAATTGTTGATAATAATCTAACAATTTTTTAGCAAGCTCATCACTAAATGCATCTAATAAACCAATCATTTTTGAATATGGCATATTTGTAGGACCCAATAATGCGATAACCCCTTGACCATGGTCACTAACATCATAACTAGCTGATATAAGACTATAGTTATCAAGTAATTGGTTCGTTAATTCCTCACCAATTTTAATTTGAATAGGTTTACCTTGAATTCCAATTAATTCACCAATATTCTTGTTATTTGATGTGTCTACTAAATCATATAATGATTTTAATTCATCCACGTTACTATCGGTAGCAAAATCTAATATATTAGATTTACCGCCAACAAAAACTTGTTCACGTGCTGCCTGCTTTAAAATATTACCAAAAATATCTAAAATACCAGCTGGCCTACGCATATAATTAACCAACATAACTGGGATACTTGTTCTTAACTTCTTAGAAATTTCAGCTAATGACAACCCAATTAATTGGTCATTCAACAACCTTGTTACGGCTTCTAAATCTGATCCGTTAATCGATTTAGGAATACTGAATGTCTGATTCTCAACAACGCCACTACTCATCACAAGAATAGCCATAATTCGATGATTTCCTAATGGTACTAATCGAAAACCTTCGAGACGACTTTCCATTGTTTCAGGTCGTAAAGAAATCGCTGTATAATTTGTTAAGTCCGAAAGAATCTTAGTTGATTCTGCAAATATTTCATCAATCTTTTGAAAATGAACACCAAGAGAATTTTGAATATTCGCTAATTCCGCTGCTGGAACAACGCCGGGTTTAACAATGTGATCAACATAATATCGATAACCTAAAAATGAAGGAATTCTACCAGAAGAAGAATGTGTTTTTTTAATTAACCCATTATTTTCCAATGTCACCATTTCATTTCTGATAGTTGCTGAACTTACATGCATTGGTAAAAAATCAACGACCGATTTAGAACCAACAGGTTGACCAACCTCTGTATATACTCTGACAATTGCTTCTAACACTAACATTTGTCTTTCTGTTAGCATGATCAATCACCTCTTTTTAGCACTTAACACAATGGAGTGCTAAGACAACTATTAATATACTAAATGTTGAGATTATTGTCAAGGAATGCACTCACTTTTTTAAAGAAAATGGCTGACTAAATATATCCTATTTAGTCAGCCATTAAACCAATACTTATATGTGTTGGTCAAAATAAGTATTAGTATTTTTTTTATCTTTATTTAATTGCGTAATTAATCCAGGAATACCTTCAAATTTAACTTCACTTCTCAAATATGCTAACCATTGAACCGTAACAATTTGGCCATAAATCATCTCGTTGAAATCAAATAAATTTATTTCGACCGTTAATTCACGATTTTTTCCAAACGTTACGTTGTAGCCAATAGATGCCATCCCACGATACCAGACATCACCAACCTGAACGCTAGTCACATATATTCCGGGTCCCGGAATTCGAATGTGTTCATTGAATTCTAAATTTAATGTTGGAAAGCCAAGTTCTCTACCTCTAGCTTCACCGTGAACAACTTTACCAAGTGTTTCATATTTATAGCCCAATAACTTATTAACATCGCTAATATGTCCGTTATCAATTTCCATTCTAATTCGAGATGAACTTATCTTTTGATGATTCGTCGCTAATTCAGGCACAGTAATAATTTCAAATTTTTGATTAGCATATAAAGGTAGTGTATCCATATTTGCGATATCTTTTTTACCATACGTATAATCAAATCCTGCAACTACTACCTTTACATGCAATGCAACCATATATTTATCGACAAAATCTTGTGGTTCCATTTTTGCTAAACTATTATTTAGCGTTAAAATATAAAAAATATCAACGCCTAATTGCTTCATTAATAATATTTTTTTTTCCATAGACGTTAAATATTTTACACTTTGTTCGGGTGCTTTTTGAAATTGTACTGACGGATGCTTATCAAATGTCATTACTGCAAGTTTAATATTTTTTTCGTTAGCTTTTTGCTTAGCTTCTTGTATTACTTTTTGATGTCCTAAATGAACACCGTCAAAAAAACCCATAGCAAGTGAAATAGAATCATTACTAATTTCGTTAGGGTTATACGGTTCAGTTAAATAAATAACTTTCATGTTCCAATATCTTCCTTTATCCTAAATCAAACATTGTCTCAGACTGATAACGATTTTTTTCACTATTCAATCTGTATAAACATCTAATTTTATTTTCATAAACTAGAGAAACTGTTGGCTCATTATTAAACGAATCAACTGCTAAAAATCCACCATTTTGGACAATAAGCCACTGTTCAGTTGTTAATTCATACCTTTTAAATGATGTTAGCGCTGTATCAATTGGATATAACAACGATTCTAACGTCCCATTGACTTTAGCCTCATTTAATTGGTCCAGGGTAAACGCCTTATCAATTCTAAAACCGCCGCTTTCCAGTCTAGTCAGGTCGGACATAACTGCAGGTACACCTAATTTTTTACCGAGATCAACAGCTAGCGTCCTAACATAGGTCCCTTTTCCACATGCAACTTCAAAATAAATTTTTTGTCTTTTATTTTCTAAATCATATTCTGTAGCTTTCGTTTGAATAAATGAAGTCACCGTTATTTGTCTTTCTGGACGTTCCACTGTTTCACCTTTACGAGCGTAATCATATAAGCGACGTCCGTTTACTTTAACAGCTGAGAACATTGGTGGAATTTGAATCATTGTACCTGTCATCTGGTTCATAACATCATCAATTTCTTCCGATGTGAAAGGATCTATAATCTCTTTTTCTTCGATTATTTCGCCATCTAAATCTTCAGTTTCTGTAGAGAAACCAAGTGTTATTTCACCCGCATATACTTTGCCAGAATTCATCAAATAGTTTACTGTTTTTGTCGCTTTACCAATACAAATCGGTAGAACACCATCAACATTTGGATCAAGAGTACCTGAATGACCAACTTTTTTGGTTTGAAAAATGCCACGACACTTAAAAACACAATCATGACTGGTCATACCACGTTCTTTGAATAGTGGAATAATTCCGTCCATTGTCTTACCTCCGTTAATATACTTTTAACAGTATATCATAATCAGTAAAACAAGGGATATCGATTCTAATTTTTATAAATATTGAAATTTCTATTTAAGAGATAACTATCTATCATCATTCCTAAATACCTATTTACCAACAGTTTTAGCTACGTTATTATTCACAAAACTTCCCATAAACATCATAATTTTTTATTCTTTCCATAACGTTATCCATTTCTTTTTGTAGTGCAGGCCGATTTTTATATTTCTTTTTCAAACCCTCACAAAGAGATATTGCTACTTCCTCATCTCCAAAGTTATTATACCGTAAAATATAATCGCCAATATTTTGATAGTCTTTTCTATTTTTAGCTTTAACTATTAAATCTTTAACTATGCTTTCAAACATCATGTTAGCTTCTTTGGGATATAGTGGGTAAATATATTTTCCATAATTCATAAATAAATTCAGATTTTTTTTAATTAATTGTAGCAAAATGGTAGCTTCGTTTTCATCTGCTAATATCTGTGCAAGTTGCCAATTATCAAGTGTTTTAGAAATGTTTTTCAGAATATCAGGGTATTCAGCTTTCCAAAATCCATTATCAACTAAAAGCTTTTTTAATTTTTTATAATCGGAATCATTGCCTTTATATAATGCCTGTTTTAAATACTCAATTCTTTTTTGAACTTGATTTGTCTCCTCATAGATAGTATCTAGTCGAGTATACCAAGGTTGTAAATATTGAATATTTTTATCATTATCTGTAATTAATTTTTTTAGTACTAATTTTTCTGCAACTTCATAGTCTTTTCTTGAAACAGCTAACTCAACTTTAAACATTCTAACATCATCAATATCTAAATTATTATTAATAATTTCTTCTGCTTCTTTAATTTTATTTACTTGGAAGAACAATTTAATTTTAAATAATAAATATTTACTTTTCCTATCTTGTTGTGTATATTCATCAAATCTTGTACTAATTTTATCGGCAATTTTCAATACTTTATCCGTATTTTTTGTATTTAGCAAAGGAAGAATGAGACTGAGTAAATCAAAATCACTCACCGCCCATTCATTCCAAAAATTTTTTTTAGCATATCGAATAACATTCGTAACAATTAATTTTTTCTTTTCATCTGCCCCATCTTTAACAGACAGTTTTTCTACATAAATCCGTATTTTAGAAAGTATACTCTCTTGCTCAATCATAAACCCTAATTCTGTATACTCACTGACCTTTACTAATTGTTCTAATAAATCTAATAATATTAACATAGGTGCTTTTAAATAATTTTGACTAAATCTCACGTCACAAATAGAGAGCAGATTATCGACTACTTCACTAATATTGTCGTATCCTCTCCACGAAACATACCCTTGTTTCCTATTTTCATAAATAATTTCTCGAATTCGTTCCTTTGCATCTTCTATTTCTTCTTCTTCATCCAAAAATCCCAAATCAGCTAATATATCATTCTTTATTTCGTATTTATTCTCAGTATATTTTGTTAGTAATCGAATTAATACTTCTTTTGACTGTGAAGTTAATAATTCTTTATATTGCTCTGAATTCAAATTAGTACCTCTTTCTAATATATATTTTGAAAATTAAATTAATTTTTTAAAGGAAATTACCACACTATCTAATGATTGTTGAATAGTGGTATAAGAAAAATTCATAATTCTTCAAATGAATTAGTATTCAACTACACCATATAATCAAAGATATGAGATACCAATACTTACAACTAATTTTACTTGATTACTATTAAAAATAAAAGATATGATTATATTATAAGATAATATCTCCATTGATGAGGAGAAAAAAAGGCCTAATCACTAAGGATTAGGACCTTCATAAAGTTATCCATCAACAACAGTTTAAATAGAGCAACAAACGGTATCAGGATTTTTATTTTAATATTCAGAATCTATCTTTTTAAGTAATTGATCAATTTTATCACCATATTGAACTGACTCATCTCTTACAAAAACCAATTCTGGTGTTTTATAAATTGATAATCTTGATCCAAGTTCACCACGAATTAATCCAGAAGCTTTTTCCAAACCACGTTGTGTTTTTTGTGCATCTGATGCCATATTTGACAATATACTATAGTAAATTGTCGCCTGTTGTAAATCACCAGTTACATTAACTCCCGTAATTGTGACACCTTCAACTCGAGGATCTCTCACTCGTTTTAAAAGAATATCATTAACTTCTTTTTGAATTTCTTGTGATAAACGACCTACACGGTAATGTTGTGTCATTTTATATCCTCCTATAGTTGTTATGAATTATTTAACTGGAACTTCTTCCATAACGTAGGCTTCAATTTGGTCGCCTTCTCTAATGTCATTGTATTTTTCAATCATGACACCACATTCGAAACCTTGTTTAACAATTTTAGCGTCATCTTTAAAGCGTTTCAAGCTTGCTAATTTACCTTCATAAATAACAATACCATCACGAATTAAACGAACGCCGCTATCTCTTTCGATGTAACCTTCAGTGACGTAAGCACCACCAATTGTTCCAACTTTTGTAACTTTATATGTTTCACGAATTTCAACTTGTCCAGTTATTTTTTCTTCAAAGACTGGTTCAAGCATTCCCTTCATAGCCGTTTCAATTTCTTCAATTGCGTTATAAATAACACGATGTAAGCGAATATCAACTTCGTCAGATTGTGCTTGAAGTTTAGCTTGAGGTGTTGGACGAACATTAAATCCTATAATGATAGCATTACTTGCTTCTGCCAAAGTAACATCACTTTCAGTAATTGCACCAGCTGCTTGATGAATGATATTAACTCGAACACCTTCAACATCAATCTTCTTCAAACTTCCTGCAAGAGCTTCAACTGAACCTTGAACATCTGCTTTAATAATAACAGCAACTTCTTTTAATTCGCCTTCTTTAAGTGAATCAAACAAGTTATCAAGTGTTACATGCGTAACATTTCCACGTTCTTTTGTTAAAGCACGTTTAGCACGTTCTTCACCAGCTGCACGAGCAGTTTTTTCATCATCAAAGACAACGAAACGATCGCCAGCACCTGGAACATCATTCAAACCAGTAATTTCTACTGGTGTAGCAGGTTTAGCTTTATTAACTTGACGGCCTTTATCATTTGTCATAGTACGGACACGTCCGAAACTATTACCAACAACAATTGGATCACCAACTTTTAACGTACCTTGTTGAACAAGTAATGAAGCAACTGTTCCACGGCCTTTATCAAGACGAGCTTCAATAACAGATCCAATACCCTTTTGTTTTGGATTTGCTTGTAATTCAAGAACTTCGGCTTCAAGTAAAATCATTTCTAATAATTCATCAAGGTTTGTGCCTGTTTTCGCTGAAATTTCAACGAAAATAGTATCACCACCCCAACTTTCAGGAATTAATTCATATTCAGCCAATTGTTCTGTAACATGAGCAGGATTAGCACCGGGCTTATCCATTTTATTAACAGCAACAATAATAGGTACATTGGCTGCTTTAGAATGATTAATTGCTTCAATTGTTTGAGGCATAACCCCATCATCAGCAGCAACAACTAAAACAGTGATATCAGTAATATCGGCACCACGAGCACGCATATTTGTAAATGCAGCATGTCCAGGTGTATCTAAGAATGTAATTGTTTTATTATCATGTTTTACTTGGTAAGCACCAATATGTTGTGTAATACCACCAGCTTCACCATCAGTAACATGTGTATGACGTAATTTATCAAGTAAGGTTGTCTTACCATGATCAACATGTCCCATGATTGTAACAACTGGTGGTCTTGAAACAAGATTATCTTCATTTTTAATTTCTGCATCAAACATTTTATCAATATCAGCAACATCTACATCGATTTTAGCTTCTGATTTAATACCATATTCTGCTGCTAAAATTTCAATTGTATCTGTATCGAGTGTTTGATTTTGGTTAACCATTACGCCTAACATAAATAATTTTTTAATAATTTCTGCTGGTTCACGATGAATCTTTTTAGCAATTTCAGCAACATTAGTTGCAGCATTGTAATATAAGATTTCTGGTAATGGTTTATCTTTTCTGGGTGATACAGGTGGTTTTGGTGTCGTTGAACGACGGTTTTTCTTATTTCTGTTACGTTTGTTATAAGGATTATTCCCATAACGGTTATTATTATTAAATCTCGAACGTCCTTGCTGATTAGCATTACCATTATTAGCAGTTCTAGCACTTGATTGTGTACTATTTTGAGGACGATTTGCTGGCTTTTCATTTGTTGTCTTTGGTGCAGCGTTAGTTGTTCTTGCTACTGGTTTTGAAGCTACCTGCGATGATTTTTGAGCAACAGGTTTACTATTCGTTGTTTTAGCAGGTTGTGCTGGTTTCTTTGCAACAGGTTTTGCTACTGGTTTTTTCGGTGTTGCATTAGATACAGTTTTTTCAACCATTTTCTTTGCAGCAACTACTTTAGCAGCGCCCTTTTTAAATTTATCGCGAATCTGACGTTCTTCATTATCACCAATAGTTGACATATGATTTTTAACATCAAAACCTTTTGTCGTTGCAAAATCAATAATATCTTTAGTATTTAATTCTAGCTCTTTAGCTAATTCATAAATTCTTTTTTTTCCCATATTTGCATGCTCCTTCTATATATCCATTAAGTCACACATCCTTCTGCTAAAACCTTTATCGGTAATAGCATACACTGTGCGCTGTTGTCCAACGGCCTCACTTAAACTGGCTTTTGAAAATCCAACATATAATTTAACATTATAGCTGTTGCACTTATCTGTTACTTTTTTTAAAGTCGCTTGTCCACAATCTTCAGAAAGAATAACCAATTTAGCTTTATTCTTCCTGACAGCATTCAATACTAGTCCTTCACCAGTCACCAACATACCTGCGCGTCTGGTCAAGCCTAGCATTTGTAAGAATTTTTGACTATTTTTCATCTTTAAATAATTCTCGTCTAGCTACCTGATGGTCAACATATTCGACAAGTTCTTCATAAAATGATTCGTCAATCTTAATACCGAATGCTTTATTGAATGTTCTTTCTTTTTGAGCCTGCTTCGCCACATCTACATCAAGAAAAATATATGCGCCACGCCCTGGTTTCTTACCTGTTGGATCTAAAGATACTTCATTTTCTTTATTCTTAACAACACGAACAAGTTCTTTTTTAGGTTTCATTTCACCCGTAACGATATCTTTACGCATTGGAATTTTACGATTAATCACTTTAATTTGCCTCCAAATCAATTACCGATCAGTTTTAATCGGCTTATTTGTTTGTTTCAGAAACTTCTTTTTCTTCACTACTGTTAACCATATCAGATTCAGATTTAATATCAATTTTAAACGTTGTTAATTTTGCAGCTAATCGTGCATTTTGACCTTTTTTACCAATTGCTAATGACAATTGGTGATCTGGCACAACTACAGTACAAGCATGATCATTTTCTGGATTAAAGACAACATTGACAACTTCTGCAGGATTCAAAGCATTAGCAATGTATTTTGCAGGATCTTCATTCCATTCAACAATATCCATATTTTCGCCTTTTAATTCATTAACAATAGTTTGTACACGTTGTCCTTTAGGACCAACACAAGTACCAACAGCATCGATATCTGGATTATTCGAACGAACAGCTACCTTAGCACGGTCACCTGCTTCACGAGCAATTGATACAATTTCAACTGTTCCGTCATATATTTCAGGAACTTCTTGTTCAAATAATCGTTTTAGCAAGTCAGGATGTGAACGACTAACAAAAACTTGAGGGCCTTTAGCAGCATTCTCAACTTTTGTGATATAAACTTTAATTCGATCATGTGGATTAAAACTTTCACCAGGAATTTGATCAATCTTAGCTAAAACAGCTTCCACTTTACCTAAATTAACATAAATATAACGATTATCATGACGTTCTACTTCACCGCTAACGATTTCATTTTCATATTGAATATATTGATCATAAACAATACTACGTTCAGCTTCACGAACACGTTGCATGATAACTTGTTTAGCAGTTTGTGCAGCAATTCGTCCAAAATCCTTAGGTGTAACTTCAAATCGAATTGAATCGCCAACTTCATATGCTTTATTAATCTCTAAAGCATCTTGCAAACTAACTTCAAGACGTGAATCAAAGACTTCTTCGACTACTTCTTTAACCGCATAAACTGTAATATTACCTTTTTTTGAATCAAACTCTACTTCAACATTTTGTGCTTGATTGTAATGACGCTTGTATGCAGAAACTAATGCTGCTTCAATGGCATCAATAATAACTTCTTTTTTAATACCTTTTTCTTCTTCTAACACTGTAAGTGCACTTAATAGTTCTTTACTCATCTTTAATTTACTCCTTTATAAAAAGCTACTTAAAATTTGATAGCTAAGCGCGCCTTAGCTATTTTTTGACGAGGAATAACGATCGTTCTCTTACGCGTTTTGTCCATATAAACAACTGTTAATTCATCAGCTGTTAATTCCGTTAAGGTACCTTGAAAAATTTTAGCGTTATTAATAGGTTCATATAGTGAAATATTAACGTATTCATTCAAAGCTCTTTCATAATCTTTTTCCTTTTTCAAAGGTCTTTCAGCACCAGGTGATGAAACCTCTAAAAAATAAGCTTGTGGAATTGGATCAGGATTAATCTCATCTAATTTTTCACTTAAAATATCACTAACAGCAACACACTCTTCAATTTTAATGCCTTCAGGTTTATCAATGTAAACTCTTAAAAACCAACTTGGGCCTTCTTTAACAAATTCAATGTCCACCAATTCAATATTCTGTTCATCAACAATTGGTTGAACTAGCTCTGTGACAGTCTCTATAACAGTACTCACACGTTACCCTCCTTACATTTTCCCAATAAAAAGAGTGAGCATCGCTGCTCACTCAAACAAGATATCAAAATACTTTCTTTAATATAGCATAATTTTCTGAAAACATCAACAAACTGCTATGTTCTCACTTTTTAGAAAAAGACATCATCAAAAATAGATAGTTGATTTTCATCTGGTAATGCTTTTAAAACATTATTTTCAGTCATATACTCAATTAATGACTTAGAAACTTTACCACGTTTAGCTAAATCTTCTTTAGATAAAAATGGGCGTTCCTCACGAGCAGCAATAATTTGCTTAGCAACGTTATTACCAAGACCTGGTACAGCTCTAAATGGTGCAATTAACTTATCACCATCAATTATCCAATTTGAATCATCTGATTTATCCAAATCAATCATCCCAAATTGGAAGCCACGTTCAAGCATTTCATTGCTTAATTCAAGGACCGTCAACAAATTTTTCTCTTTTGTTGATGCATCCATCCCTTTATCATTAATATCTTTCATTGCTTTTTTCACTGCTTCTTTACCATGCGACATTGCGACTAAATCAAAATCATCTGCTCTAACACTGAAATAAGCACAGTAATATAACATTGGAAAATAAACTTTATAGTATGCAATTCGTAAGGCCATCAAAATATACGCAGCAGCATGTGCCTTAGGGAACATATACTTGATTTTTAAACATGCTCCGATATACCAATCTGGAATTTTTGCTGCTTTCATCTCAGTTTGATAATCATCTGAGATACCTTTTCCTTTTCGAACACCTTCCATAATATTAAAAGCGCTACCAGCTTCCATACCCATATGAATAAGCCCCATCATGATATCATCACGACAGCCAATAACTTCCGGCATCGTGATTGTTCCATTAGAAATAAGTTCTTCAGCGTTTCCCAACCACACATCTGTACCATGTGATAGACCAGAAATTTTTAATAGTTCAGCAAATGTTTTAGGTTTTGTTTCTTCTAGCATCCCTCGAACAAATCTCGTTCCGAATTCCGGAATACCTAATGTACCTGTTTTTGAGAAAATTTCGTCGCTAGTAACACCAAGTACTTCAGGCCCTTGGAATATTTGCATAACGCCCTTATCATCCGTAGGGATTGTTTTTGGGTCAACTCCTGATAAATCTTGTAACATTCTAATCATGGTTGGATCATCATGACCCAAAATATCTAATTTCAAGATATTATCGTGGATAGAATGGAAATCAAAATGGGTTGTTTTCCATTCGGAAGTTGAGTCATCTGCTGGATACTGGATAGGTGAAAAATCATAAACATCCATATAGTTAGGGACAACTAAGATACCACCAGGATGTTGACCGGTCGTCCGTTTAACGCCAGTTGACCCCTTAGCAAGTCGATCTATCTCCGCATTTCTAAACGTTGCTCCAGTATCACGTTCATAACCCTTAACATAACCATAAGCCGTTTTATCTGCAACAGTACCAATTGTTCCTGCACGGAAAACATAATCTTCCCCAAATAAAACTTTCGTATAATTATGCGCAATTGCTTGATAATCACCCGAAAAATTCAAATCAATATCAGGAACTTTATCACCATAAAATCCAAGAAAAGTTTCAAATGGAATATCATGTCCATCTTTATCTAATGGTGTACCACATTTGGGACAGTCTTGGTCTGGTAAATCAAATCCAGACCCATATTCACCTTTTTCATAAAAATGTGTATATTTACATTTAGGGCATCGATAATGAGGTGGTAATGGATTAATTTCTGTTATTCCAGTCATTGTTGCAACAAGACTTGACCCAACAGATCCACGGGACCCTACTAAATAACCATCTTTGTTAGATTTATGAACTAATTTTTGTGAAATTAAATAAATAACTGAAAATTCATTATCAATGATACTTGTCAATTCTTTATCAAGACGTTTAACCACAGTTTCAGGTAACTCTTCTCCATAAAGTTCATGAGCGCGATTATAGGTTAATTGTTTAATTTCTTCTTCAGAGCCATCAATTTTCGGTGCATATAATCGATCTTTAACTGGAGAAATGTCATCATCAATCATATTAGCGATTAAATTCGTATTTGTAACAACGATTTCTTTAGCAACATCCGCACCTAAAAATTGGAATCCTTCCAACATTTCATTCGTTGTTCTAAAATGTGCATCAGGTAAAATAGAACGATTTAACGGATTAGCACCACCCATTGAATTAACAAGAATTTTACGATAAATACTATCTTCAGGGTTCATATAATGAACATCTCCAGTCGCAACAACCGGCTTATCCATTTCGTGTCCTAAATCAACCATATTTTGTAAAATTTCCTCTAAATTTTGATTATCCTTAATTAATTCTTGATGGATTAGAGGTTCATATAATGCTTTAGGCTGAATTTCTAAGTAATCATAAAACTTAGCCTTTTCTTTAGCCTCTTCCATCCCTTTTTGCATCATTGCTGTAAATACTTCACCTGAGTCACACGCTGAACCAACGATAATACCTTCACGATATTTATTTAACTCACTTCGAGGGATGCGGGGCATCCGATAAAAATAATCTATCATCGAAGTTGAAACTAATTTAAACATATTTTTAAGTCCGGCTTGAGTTGTCGCAAGTAACGTAACATGGAATGGACGTGCTTGTTTGTAAGCATCATGCTCACCCATATGATCATTCAATTGAACATGTGACGTTATTTCAAATCGTTCCTTAGCATCTTTAATAAAGATATTACACAAAAGACCAGTTGTCTCAGCATCATAAATAGCGCGATGATGATGTTCCAAGTTAACATTGAATTTTTTGGAAAGTGTATTTAATCTAAACCCTTTTAATTCGGGATGTAAAAATCTTGCTAACGTTAACGTATCAATGATTGGATTTTGCATAGGTTCCATGCCATGACGTTCATATCCAGTATTCATAAAGCCAATATCAAAACTAGCATTATGGGCAACTAGAATACTACCTTCTGAAAATTCTCTAAATAATTTAAAAACTTCTTCTTCAGATTTTGATCCATGAACCATTTCATCCGTAATTGAGGTTAAATTAGTTGTTGTTTCAGATAAATGATGTCCTGGATCAATAAATTCATCAAATTCTTCAATGACATTTCCCTTTGTCATTTTAACAGCAGCTAATTCAATAACTTTATCAAATCGAGCAGATAAACCCGTTGTTTCCGTATCAAAAGTAACATAAGTGGCTTCTTCTAGATTTACATCCTTATCATTAAAAGCAATTGGAATACCATCATCAACAACGTTAGCCTCAACACCGTACAAAATTTTAATATTATTTTTCTTTCCAGCAGAATGAGCCTCAGGAAAACTTTGTAAGGTAGAATGATCCGTAATCGCAATTGCTTTTTGTCCCCATTTACTGGCTTGCTGTACATAATCCGTAATTGAATTTGTGGCATCCATTTGACTCATATTTGAGTGTAAATGTAATTCAACACGTCGTTCATCATCTGGAGCTGTTTCTTGACGGCTTGGGTGGTCGACTTGATTAATATCGTAAGCATTCACCACTAGATCTCGCATAAAATTATCTTCTTGTACTGCACCACGAACTCTGACCCATTCTTTTTCTTGAATAGCAGCAAACATCGCTTCGTCTTCTTCATTACGAGAGAATTTTTTTACGGTCATGGATGAACTATAATCCGTCATTTTAATGATCATTAATTGTCTTTCAGACTTAAGCGTCCGGATTTCCTTAGAGAAAATATATCCCTCAATAATAACCGAGCGTTCCTCTTCAATGATTTCAACCATCCGTTTTGCAGGCTCTTTTGTACTAATCTTTTTACCCATTTGAACAGGTCCATTAATTACAGTTTGAGAATCAGTCTTTTTCTTTTCATTTTGTTTCTGAATAGTTTCTGTTGCCTTCTGCATCATTATGGCATCTTGAGATTCTTTTCGCTGTCTAATTTCTTCTATTTTTTCTTGTGATTTTGATTCATCTAATAATGTATTAATATTTATCTGTGGAAATCCGACCATTTGATACGCAGTTTCAATTGGTCCTAATGCTTGACCTGTTAAGAACGTTTTTACAATTTCATTTTCAGCCATTAACATCACTCGTCTATCATCAAGATAAGGGACGTTCCCATGAAAAAGTTCTTGTACTAGCGAAGAATTAGCTTCACTATTTTTAACTGCCCATGTCCAATAATCGCCTAAAAGTTGGTTTGTTAATTCTGGTTGCTCAACTTGAACAGTTATTTTTGTTTTTGCAATATCTTTAAATGTAATTGCAATTTTATTTTCTAAGTCACTAAATAATGAAAATGGCAAAATTTTAGGGGCAACTAGCTTGAATTCCCATAGTTTTGACTTTTCATGAACAGTTACGGTTGAAATTTCAATTAAATCCAATATTTCACTATCTTGTTGGTCACTTGATTGAAAATTAATTTGTTCTAATAGTTTATTGAATAATTCTTTATTATTAAGCGACAAATGATTGACTCCTTTTCTAAAAATGAAAAAGAGACTGAGTCAAAATTTTCTTTTGAACTCAATCTTCTTTAACTAGTTTTGATTTTCTTCTTTTAATAAAATTGAGATAGAGCTCTCTAATTCGTCTTTCGTTACTTCAATCGTTTCACCATTTCTACGTAACTTCACTTCAACGATACCATCAGCAGCTTTCTTACCAACTGTAATTCGAACAGGTAATCCAATTAAATCTGAATCAGCAAATTTAACACCTGCACGTTCTTTACGATCATCAAGCAATACTTTGTAACCATTTTCAGTCATTTTTTTGTCAATTTCATTAGCTAGAGCCATTTGTTCATCATTTTTAGCATTAATTGGAATTACATGAACATCGTATGGTGCAATACTTCTAGGCCATACTAAACCATTTTCATCAGCTTGTTGCTCTGCAATGGCTGCAAGTAAACGACTAACGCCGATTCCATAACAACCTAATATCACAGGTTTTTCGCGGCCATTATCATCTAAGATATTAGCGCCCAATGCCTCAGAATATCGTGTTCCAATTTTGAAGATATGACCAATTTCAATCCCCTTAGTAAATTTCAATTCGCCTTCCCCTTCAGGTGAAGTTTCACCTTCTTGAGCCAAACGTAAATCTACAAATTTATCTACTCGGTAATCACGATCAATATTTGCGTTAAATAAATGAGAACCAGTCGTATTTGCACCAACGACCGCATTTATCATTCCCTTAATTCCTTCGTCGGCAACAATTGTTACGTCTTCTGTAACACCAACAGGTCCAAGTGAACCAAACTCTGCACCCAACACTTCAGTAACATCTGAATCAGTTGCCATACGTAAAAAATCAGCGCCTAATGTGTTTTTTAATTTAATTTCATTCAAAATATCATTTCCGCGCATTAAAACCATCACTGGTTTTTCATCAGCCATAAATAATAATGATTTTATTAAATTTTCACTTGCTGTATCAATAAATTTAGCCAACTCATCAATTGTTTTAATATTTGGTGTTTCAATTTTTTCAATATCTTTAATCGCTTCATGTGAATTCTTATATGTTTTCAAACTTTTTGCCATTTCTAAATTAGCTGCATAATCGCTCTTATCAGAATAAACGATTGTATCTTCACCAATATCAGAAATTGCCATAAATTCTTTTGAATCATTACCGCCCATTGCACCTGCATCACCAATAATACTTCTAAAATTAAGACCACAGCGTTCAAAAATATTTTGATATGCACGATTCATTTTTTGATAAGTATCATTTAAACTTTCTTCATCCGCATGGAATGAATAAGCATCTTTCATTAAAAATTCACGGCCTCTTAATATACCAAAACGAGGTCTATTTTCATCACGATATTTTTGTTGTATTTGGAACATTGTCAGTGGTAATTTTTTATATGATTTGATTTCATCACGAATTAAAGAAGTAAATGTTTCTTCATGAGTTGGTCCTAAAATAAATTTTCTATCATGTCGATCTTTTAATTTAAAAAGTGTATCACCATAGGTTTCATAACGACCTGTTTCTTCCCATAATTCAGCAGGAATAACGGCAGGTACAAGCATTTCAACCGCTCCAATTGCTTCCATTTCTTCGCGAATAATTGTTTCAATTTTTCTAATAACGGAGAAAGCTAATGGTAAATAACTGTACATTCCGGCTGAAACTTGTCGAATATATCCAGCTCGTAACATCATTTGATGACTGATAACCTCAGCATCGCTTGGAACTTCCTTCATTGTTGGTATTAATAATTGTGATTGTTTCATACTATTTTATTCTCCTTTTTCATTTAAAAGAAATAACGCTGAATATCATTCCATGTGACTAATATCATCAATATCATTAAAAATGCAAATCCAACTAATGTAATAACACCTTCTTTTTCAGGTGAAATTGGTTTGCCACGAATTCCTTCGATAATATTTAGTACTAATTTTCCACCATCTAAAGCTGGAATTGGTAATAAATTCACAATTCCTAAGTTAATTGATAAGAATGCAAGCAATGACACAACACTCGCCAACCCATAACTTGCTGCATTTGAAGTCACTGCATAAATTGCAACCGGACCACCAAAATCATTTAAGCTGACACCTTTAGTAAACATCCCTACTAATACAGCCACAATACTAGCCACGACACTCCATGATTGCGTAAACCCATAAGTAATTTTATTGATAAATGAGTGATCCATTTTAACTGTAATACCAATTTTACCGATCTTTGTTGAGTCTGTTTTACTTGATTCAGGTGTAATAACGATTGATTCTGTTTTACCGTTCCTTATTACTTTTAAGTCAGTTTTTTTATCAGGACGACTGCTAATCGCTGTCGTTAATTCAGTCCAGTTTGTTGTCTTTTTATCAGATACAGCTACAATTTTATCATTTGCTTTTAACCCCGCCCTTTGAGCCGCAGAATTCTCTTGAATTGTACCAATTTGATTCAAATTGGTTGCAACGCCACCTTGCATAAAAGCAAGTAGTATAAATGCAACAATAGCTAATAAAAAGTTATTCATCGGTCCAGCAAAATTCGTTAAAATTCGATTCCAAAGCGTAGCTGATTGAAATTGAACATCTTCAGGAGCGATTTGAATTTCTGTGCCATCTTTTTCAATTATTAACGCATCATGATCAACATTATATTTTTTTACTATCTCTTCATTACCATTTTCATATCCTGTAATCCAGAGTTCTTTTTGCAAATCACTATCTAGGTATTCGATTGGGATACCATTATACAGCGTTGTTTTTTTACTCGTATTAATCTTTGTAACCTTATTATTACTATCCAGTATTAAACTCATAGGCATACCAGGTTTTAAATCTTCATCTTCATCATCAGCGATTCCCGCCATTCTAACATATCCACCAAGAGGTAATATTCTTAAAGTGTACGTTGTACTACCTCTATGGAATGAAAGTATTTTTGGCCCCATACCAATTGAAAATTCACGAACTAAAATTCCAGCACGTTTTGCAAAATAGTAATGACCAAATTCATGAATCACAACTAAAATTCCAAAAACGATAATAAATGTAATAATCGTTTTAATCATGTGAATCCTCCCCCTTTAATTTATTACATTAACCCAAATAAATGCATAATTGGCCATACAAATATTAAACTATCAAATCGATCTAAAATACCACCATGTCCAGGTAGAATACGTCCAGAATCTTTTACACCATAGAAACGTTTAAACGCGGACTCAACTAAATCACCGCATTGTCCAAATACCGAAAGGATTAACGTAATCAAAATCATTATAGGAAAAGAATGATTTTGTGGGAAGAAGTAAATAAAGATACTTCCTAACAGTGTAGCCATTAATGTTCCACCAATTGAACCTTCCCATGTTTTATTTGGACTAATATGTGGTGCTAATTTATTTTTACCAAACTTACGTCCAAACATGTAAGCACCTGTATCTGTTGTCCAGATAACAATTAAAATATATGCTAATGTCATTAATCCGTTAAAATCGTTGCCTCTTGCCGCAATAAAATAATGAAATCCCATCCCGACATATAAAGAACTTAAGACAAAAACACCAGCATCATCAAATGAAAAACGATTTTTTGAAGTAACCATATACATTAATAGAAGTGCAACAAGAAAATAAAATACATTTACAGAAGAAATGTGAGCTGGTAAAAATTTAAACCACTTATCTGGTGCAATCACAGTTATTGTCATTAAGATACCAAAAGTAGCCTCTGGTGATATCAATAATTTTTTCTTCATTACAAATACTTCCGAAATACCAATGCATCCTAAAATTAAAGCAAATATCTGCAATGGTAGTCCACCAATAATAACCAATGGTATGAAAATACAGAGAGCCACAATTGCCGTAATTACGCGCTGTCTCATAAAAATTCTCCTATTCTTTTATACCACCGAAACGGCGGTCTCTTTTTTGATAATTTAGTATTGCATCTTTTAATGCATCTTCAGAAAAATCAGGCCATAATGTATCAGTAAACACTAATTCACTATAAGCAATTTGCCATAATAAGAAATTAGATATTCTTTCTTCACCACTAGTTCTGATTAGTAATTCCGGATCATTATAAGGTGCTAAATTACTAGTCATTAAATACTGGTCAATTGTTTTATCTGTTATCTCTTCAACGCTTAGTTTACCATTAGAGGTATCAGTTGCAATATTTTTGATAGCCGTCACAATCTCTGCTCGCCCACCATAATTTAATGCAAAATTAAGAACCATCCCTGTATTATCTTTAGTATCTTCCACTGCATTTTGAACAGCTAATTTTGTTTCATTTGGAAGCTGATCAATGTAGCCCATAACATTAACTTTTACATTCTTTTCAATTAATTCTGGTACAAACTTATCAAAAAAAGTACCCGGTAAACTCATCAGGTAATTAACTTCTGTTTCGGGCCGTTTCCAATTTTCAGTAGAAAATGCGTAAAGTGTTAAAACTTTAATCCCTAAATCACTTGCAGCCATAGTTACTGTTTTTACAGTATCCATACCGGTTTTATGTCCCGCAATTCTAGGTAAATGCCTTTTTTTTGCCCAACGTCCATTACCATCCATTATAACAGCAACATGTTTAGGAATTCTTTCCATATCCAATTGGATTAATTCATTTGTTTTATTTTTTTTAAAATTAAAAGCCATATTGTACCTCCAAGAATAGTTACATGTTCTATTGTAGCAAAAAAACAGGCACAAAACGACGCCTGTCTTAAAATAAAGCTATTTATTTAAACTGCTAAAATTTCTTTTTCTTTATCTGCTTGAATATTATCAATATTTTTAATTGATGCATTCGTCACATCTTGAGCTTGTTTTTCTAAATCTCGTAAATCATCTTCGGTTAAATCACCATTTTTTTCTGATTTTTTCAAGGCATCAACTGCATCACGTCTGATATTACGAATAATAACTTTAGCATTTTCTGCTTCAGCTTTAACGTCTTTAGCTAATTCCTTACGACGTTCTTCTGTTAATTGAGGAATAACTAATCGAATTGCTGATCCATCATTCGAAGGGCTAATTCCTAAATCAGCAACTAATAAACCATGTTCAATATCCTTCAAAGCACTTTTATCAAATGGCGTAATTAAAAGTACGCGAGCTTCTGGTACTGAAATTTGTGCAACTTGATTAAGTGGCGTTGGTGCACCATAATAATCTACTGTCACATTATTCAATAAACTAGCATTAGCTCGACCAGCCCGAATATTACCAAGATTTTTTTGAAGTGAAACCTCTGCTTTTGACATTTTATCTTGAGCATCAACTAATATAGGTTCTGTTATTTTCATTTATTTTCCCCTAACGGTTGTTCCGATGGTTTCACCGAGAACAACTTTTTTTATATTTCCTGGTTCGTTCAAATTAAATACGACTAACGGAATATCATTATCCATCGATAATGTACTTGCAGTTGTATCCATAACTTGTAAGTTTTTATTAATTATATCTAAATGTGTTAATTCTTCATATTTTGTTGCTGAGTCATCCTTTTGAGGATCAGCAGAATAGACACCATCTACGCCATTTTTTGCCATCAATATAACATCAGCATTAATTTCTGCAGCTCTTAACGCTGAAGTTGTATCTGTTGAGAAATATGGTGAACCCGTACCCGCAGCAAAAATAACAACGCGACCTTTTTCAAGATGACGAACAGCTTTACGGCGAATATAGGGTTCTGCAATTTGGCGCATTTCAATAGCTGTTTGAACTCGAGTTGGGACACCTACAGACTCAAGATTATCTTGCAATGCTAGTGCATTCATAACTGTTCCTAGCATCCCTATATAATCTGCCTGCGCACGTTCCATACCCATTGCGGCTCCAGCTTCACCACGCCACATATTACCACCACCAACAACGATAGCGACTTCAACACCCATTTCTTGAATTTCTTTTAATTCTTCAGCAACTTTTCTAATTACAGGTGGATTAATACCAAATCCTTGTTCTCCGGCTAATGCTTCACCGCTTAACTTCAACATAACGCGTCGATACTTAACATCTGACATCCAATGTTCCTCCTACAATCTATTTACAATTATTTTACCATATTTTAGGTATAATTAATAATTCAATTTATATCAAAATAAATTTATTAAAAAAAGTTTGTGCTTAAAGCACAAACTTTTGGATTGTAGAAAATTATTTAATTTGGCCCATAACTTCGTCTACAAAATTATTTTCTTTCTTTTCAAGACCTTCTCCAACTTCATAACGGATAAATAATTTAACTTTTCCACCCTTAGAAGCAACATACTTAGCAACTGTCATGTCAGGATCTTTAACAAAATCTTGATCATCTAAGCTAATATCAGCTAGATATTTATTTAAACGACCCTCAACCATTTTTTCAATGATATTTGCTGGTTTGCCTTCATTAGCAGCTTCTTTAGAAAGTACTTCTTTTTCATGTGCCAATTCATCAGCAGGTACTTGTTCACGAGATACATACTTAGGATTAATTGCAGCAACATGCATAGCAACATCTTTAGCAGTTGATTCATCAGCATCTGTAACGACAACAAGTGTTGAAATTGAGCCACCCATATGTGAGTATGATCCAAAACTTTCATTATCAGTTTTTTCTACTAATTCAAAACGACGTAATGAAATTTTTTCACCAATTACTTGTGTTGCTTCAATTAAATCATCATTAATTGTGCCACGGTCTGTTTTAATTGTAAGTGCTTCTTCAACATCTTTAGGATGTGCTTCAGCAATTTTAGTAGCAATCAATTTAACAAGTGTTTTGAATTGTTCGTTTTGAGCAACGAAATCAGTTTCTGCGTTAACTTCAACAATAGCTGCAAAGTTACCAGAGAATTGAACATCAGATAGACCTTCAGCAGCAACACGGTCACTTTTTTTAGCAGCCTTTGCCATACCTTTTTCGCGGAGGAAATCGATTGCTTTTTGCATATCACCGTCAACTTCAACGAGTGCTTTTTTTGCGTCCATCATACCGACACCAGTTGTATCACGTAATTCTTTAACTTGAGAAGCAGAAATTTTTGCCATTTGAATGGCCTCCTTGTTTAAATAATTTAATTGATTTTATATCTAAAAAAACTGCCTCAAAAGAAAGGGCCATTACAGTACCTAATTTTGAGACAGCCTAATTTATTTACTATTCAGCAGTTTTTTTATCATTTCCGCCTTCAACAGCTTCAACGATATCTTCGATTGAATCTACTTTTTCGTCAGCCTTTTTGAAAGAAGCTTCATTCACTTCTTCTTTACCTTGATTAGTTTCAATAATAGCATCAGCCATTTTTGCAGTAATCAAACGTACAGCACGAATTGCATCATCATTTGAAGGGATTTTTACATCAATTTCATCTGGATCACTATTTGTATCAACCATAGCGATGATAGGAATATTCAATTTTTGAGCTTCCTTAACAGCGATACGTTCTTTACGAGGATCAACAATGAATAATACATCAGGGATGCGAGGCATATCTTCAATACCACCCAAGAATTTTTCAAGACGATCTCTACGTTTAATTAATAAAGAAACTTCTTTTTTAGGAAGAAGATCAAATGTGCCATCTTCTGACATTTTTTTGATTTCTTTAAGACGTTTGATACGTTTTTGAATTGTGTTCCAGTTAGTTAAAGTTCCACCTAACCAACGATGGTTAACAAAGTATTGTCCAGCACGAGTTGCTTCTTCTTCAATAGCATCTTGTGCTTGTTTCTTTGTACCAACAAAAAGAACAACACCATCATCTTCAGCAGCTTTTTTCATTGATGCATAAGCAGCATCAACTAATTTAACTGTTTTTTGTAAATCAATGATATAAATACCATTTCTTTCAGTAAAGATGTATGGTTTCATCTTTGGGTTCCAGCGACGTGTTTGATGTCCAAAATGAACACCGGCTTCGAGCAATTGTTTCATACTAATAACAGCCATAATGTAGTGCCTCCGAGTAAAAGTTTTATTTTCCTCCCAAGTGTTCAACTGTGCTAAGACTCTCCCGAGCACCCTCAGTCACATCCCACAAGGTGTGAATTGATGTTTTAACATCGTCTTTAAGTATACAAAATCTAAAATTAGAACACAAGTCTTATTTTTAATTATTTAACTTCTGTTTCCACAACGCCTGTTGTTAAAAATTGATAAGCACTATTCAAAGCAATTTCAACCATATTTTTAACTGCAGTTTCAGTATAGAATGCAATATGAGGTGTTAAAATAACATTTACCATATCTAAAAGTTCATTAAATAATGGATCTTCAATAGATGAGTCCGTTAAATCATGATTAAATATTGGATTTTCGAATTCATACGTATCTAAAGCTGCTCCACCAACTTGTCCTGATTTTAATGCGTCAATTAAATCTTCAGTATTAATTAACGTTCCACGGGCTGTATTTACAATCAGAACTCCGTGTTTCATTTTTTCAAATGAATCTCGATTAAGCATGTGTTCATTCTCTTTTGTAGCTGGCGTATGTAATGTAATAACGTCTGCTTGTTCGAACAACTCATCTAATGTATCAACATAAATACCACTCTTTTTTAATTCAGCATTTGGATAGACATCGTATGCAATAACTTTTGCACCGAATCCTTTGTAAATGTCCATTGCAACCCGGCCAATACGTCCAGTTCCAATAACACCCACGGTTAAGCTTCTCAACTCGCGTGAAATATTTGGAGCCCAACGATAGTCTTGATTTTTAATTTTTAAATTAAATTCTGGTGTTCTTCTTAAGAGTTGCATCAATTGTGTCACAGAAAATTCAGCAATCGCGTTAGGTGAATACGCTGGGACATTTGTCACCGTCACACCGTATTTTTTAGCTGCAACTAAATCAATATTATCAACCCCGACATTTCTAACAGAAAGAATCTTAATATTCATCTCTTTCATTTTAGAAAATAATGTTTCGTTATAAGGGATTGTTTGCAATGCAATAATACCATCAAATCCATCCGCTTGCTGTATCGTTTCATTCGTTAATAAATCTTGAGTAATTTCAACATCAACTTGATTGTCATCAGACCATTGATTACCAAATCCAACTTCATCTTTTCTCATACCGAACGCAATTAGTTTCATAATACAAAATCCTCCATTTTCTGACTAATTTTATTTAAATTTAACTTCTTTATCAGAATGTCCTGTTTCTATTAAGTCTTTACTTGCATTCAAAGCATCTATAACCATATTCCTGACAGCAGGCTCTGTATAGAACGCTGTGTGTGGGGTAATTAACACATTCTCACGTTGCAATAAGTTTTTAAAAGTACCATTTACTTGTGATTCTGTTAATTCTTTATTGAAATAATCAGTCTCATTTTCAAGTGTATCTAATGCGGCACCGGCTACTTTCCCTGAATCTAGCGCTCTTATCAGTGCATCGGTGTCAATCAATGTTCCTCTGGCCATATTCAAAATATGCACACCATTTTGCATTTTACTAAATGCTTCGTCATCTAATAAATGATAATTATCTTCAGTAGCAGGGCTATGAATTGTGATAACTGTTGATTTTGCATATAGCTCATCTAATGTATCAACATAGATTCCTTCTTCTTTCAAAGCAGGATTTTGATAAATATCATATCCAATAATTTTTGCACCAAATGCTTTAAAAATTTTAATGGCTGTTTGCCCAATTCTTCCTGTACCAATCACACCAACTGTTTGTGTGCGGATTTCTTTAGAGATATCGGGTTCCCAAGTGAAATCGTTATTCTTCATTTTACGATTAAATTGTGGTGTTTTTCTAAATAACTCCAACAATTTAGCTACAGATAGCTCCGCAACAGCACTTGGAGAATAAGATGGCACATTCGTCACAATCAATCCATACTTATTAACTGCATCCCCATCAACGTTATCCACACCAGTATTACGAATCGATAAATAATTAATATTTAAATCATGAATTTTTTTAATTAATTCAGGTGTATAGTCCTTTTGTTGGTAGGCAACGATAGCGTCATAATTTTCTGCTAATTGAACTGTTTTTTCGTCTAATAATTCATTAACAGTTTTTATTTTAATTTGATTATCTTTTTCCCATTCTTGGACATACAATAATTCATCTTCTCGGATACCATACGCAATGATTTTCATAATGTTATACCTCTTTATTTTAAAATTTATACTTTCATTATATCATTTGAAATCTTTTTATACATTATTTCAGATTTCAACTGATTGCTTTTTTAAATAAGCAATTTTTTTATCTCTTGATTGGTGTTTGAAAGCATATTCTTTCTTTAATGCTTCAGATTTCGTTTCAAATGATTCCTGCAAAATCATTTTCAAAGGCCGTCTACTAGCTAATTTTGTGTACTTTGCACCTTTCCCTGCATTATGCGTTGCAAGTCTTTTTTCGGGATCCGTTGTAAATCCGCCGTATAGTGTATTATCAGCGCACAGTAATACATAGAAATAATATTTTTTTTCATCTTCCATAAACAATCTCCTGAACCATTTGTGTGTACTCATCATCGTTACCATAAACAACAATAGGAGGCATAATCCTAATTCCTGCTGCATTGCCATCCTTAATTGCTTCAATTAGGACCATGTTAGCCTCTTTTCCCTCTTTTGGATGAACAAATTGGATTTTTTTAGGCGCCAACCGATGATTAACCATTTTACTTAGAATTTCAGGCAATCGATCAGGACGGTGTACGAAAAAAGTTTTCCCCTTCATTTTCAATAAACCGCTAGTAATTTCTAGAATACTATCTAAATTAGTTGTAATTTCATGTCGTGCAATTGCTAAATACTTGTTAGGATTCTGAGAAGATTGTGGCGTATTTGGAAAATAAGGTGGATTACACAATACGGTATCAATTGAGTCTTTTTCTAGATAATCAAACGTGTTGATTAAATCTGTTTGCTTAACTTGTACTTGATTTTCCAAGTGATTCAATTCAATACTTCTATTTGCCATATCAGCTAATTTTTCTTGAAGTTCAATCTGATAAATTTGACCCTTTGTTTTTTGACTAACAAATAACCCGACTGCACCATTGCCCGCACATAAATCAACTATTTTAGTTGATTCTTTTCTTGAAACATCTGCAAAATGGGCTAATAAAACAGCATCCAGTGAAAAAGAAAAAACATCTGAACTCTGAATGATTTTAATTTGATTTGAGTATAATTGGTCAATACGTTCATTGTTATTAAGTGAAACCATTTTTCATTACCCATTTTCTATAATTTTTTTTAAACTTGCAACTTTTAATTTAATTAGTCATACTTACCATACAAAGTTTAAAATTTGAAAGGATTGTTGCCACATGTTTTATTCATTTGCACGAGGTATTGTACGAGTACTTTTATTCTTAATCAATGGGAATGCCCACTATATTAATAAAGAAAAACTACCTGAAGGATCGTATATTTTAGTAGGTCCACACCGAACTTGGTTTGACCCCCTTTACTTTGCCTTAGCTGGTAGTCCTAAAAAGTTTTCATTTATGGCAAAAAAAGAACTATTTGTAAATCCAATTTTACGCTATATCTTAATTCATGCCAATGCTTTTCCAGTTGATCGAGAAAATCCAGGTCCATCAACAATTAAAACGCCAGTTAAATTTTTAAAAAAAGGCGAATTATCATTAATTATGTTTCCCTCAGGTACCCGACATTCCGAGGAATTAAAAGGTGGTTCACTCTTAATTGCTCGAATGGCACAGGTACCCCTAGTTCCAGCAGTCTATCAAGGTCCATTAACCTTAAAGCAACTTTTCAGTAGAAAAAGAGTAACCGTTTCATTCGGTGATCCAATCTATTTAGACAAAAAAACAAAATTGACTGATGAGGTCCAAACAGAAATGGACACCCAATTAATGGCTGCATTTCAAAAATTAGATACTGAAATTAATCCCAATTTTAAATATGTTGATCCCCATAAAAGTAAAAATAATAATTAAATTCCAAAAAAAATACTGGTAGGAAATCATATTGATTTTCTACCAGTATTTTTATTTAAAATTAAACTTAATCATCTGATATATTTTGTAAACTATACATGTCAGCGTATTTACCATTTAATTTTAGTAATTCTTCATGTGTTCCTCGTTCAACAATTTGACCCTTATCCAACACTAGAATTTGGTTAGCGTCAACAATAGTTGACAGTCTGTGTGCGATAACAAGCGTCGTTCTATTTTGTCTCATTTGTTTTAACCCATCTTGTATAAGTTGTTCCGTCTCCGTATCAATATTAGCTGTAGCTTCATCCAATATTAAAATTTTGGGATTAGTTACAATCGTTCTCGCAAATGAAATCAATTGCTTTTCACCAGCGGAGTATGTTGCCCCTCGTTCAACAACTTTCGTTTGATACTGCCGAGGTAATTTATCAATAAATTGATCAGCATGAACAAATTTAGCAGCTTTTTCAATTTGTTCATCAGTAATATCTTGATTAAACATTCTAATATTTGAAGCAACATTACCATAAAATAAAAATGAATCTTGTAATACAAGCCCCATTTTTTTACGTAACTCTTCTGTCGAATATTTTTTAATATCTAAACCATCAATTAAAATTTGCCCTTCTTCAAAATCATAAAATCTCATCAAAATATTGATGGTTGAACTTTTACCACTACCCGTGTGTCCAACGAAAGCAAGTGTTTCACCAGGTTGTACCGTAAATGATATATTCTTTAAAACAGCATTCTCATCATCATAAGAAAAAGTAACATTTTTGAATTCAATTTTACCTTCAGTAATTGTGGCTCCTGCCACGGGTGTTTGTTGTGGTTCTATTGTTTGGTCATCAAGAACACTAATGATTCGGCTACCTGCAACGATTCCATCTTGGAAAGTTGTCAAATAATCCATTAAGTTTGTCATGGGATTGAAGAAATTTTGTAAATATGTTAGAAATGCATATACCATTCCTGCTTCAACAAAATGATCTAAACTGCTAATTCCAAATAACCCAAGTGTCATTACTACAGCCAATGCATAAAATAAACTAATAATTGGTGAAAGTAACAATGAATTAGTTCGAATCATTTCAAATCTTTTTTTCAAATAAAGTTCATTAGTGTCCTCAAATTCGCCTTCAATCCGTTTTTCTTGGCGAAATTGTTGAATCACATTTATTCCAACGATAGATTCATTTAATTTAGTATTTAATCGACTCAAATATTCTCTCATTTGTCGATAAACCTTTGAACTAAACCGTTGGTAATACCATGTTGTTATTAGTAAAATTGGTATAAAAATCAACGTTACCAATGCAATCTGTGGCTTGGCAATATACATTGCTACAAAAGCAGAGATAAGTGAAAATACACCAACGATTAATGTCATAAATAGCGTCCAAAAATCTGCTAATGTCATCGTATCATTAGTAACCCTAGAAACAACAGCTCCAGCCGGTGTCTTATCAAAGTAACGCATCCCTAACGTGTGAATTTTTTTAAAAAGAATGACACGTATTTTTTCTAATGTTTTTTCTGCACCCATTGAGTACAAATACATTTGAATGAATTGAGTAATTGCTTTTAAAATTACACCGATAAAGTAAAGACCCGCAAATAAAAACATAATATTTAGTGGTGTTGATTTCGATTGAAGATAGTTATCCATATAATACTGTAAAAGAAGAGGTAGTAATATATTAATTCCACTTAATATGGCCGCAAATAAAATTGCGATTAAAAAATCGGCTTTAAAATCTTTTGTATAGGGCAACAATCTTTTAATAACTGTTCTTTGTTCTTTACCGCTCAGTTCTTTTTGCCAGCTAGATTTAGGCTTTTCACTCATTAATTTCATCTCCCTCTAACTTGCTTTCAAGTTGTTGTTTAGTTGTCATTTGATAGTACCAACCTTTTGATGTCATTAACGTATCATGCTGTCCTCGCTCAATAATTGTTCCACCATCAATTACGATAATTTCATCTGCATCTTTTACACTACTCATACGGCTTGCAGAAATAATAGTTGTTTTATTTTGACGTTTCTCTTTTAATCTAGTTAAAATAATAGATTCCGTTCTGGCATCAACTGCCGAAAGAGCATCATCCAAAATTAATAGCTCTGGATTAATTACAAGGGCACGAGCGATAGCTAAACGTTGCTTTTGGCCACCAGAGAGGGATATTCCTTGTTCTCCAACCTCTGTTTCATATTTTAGTGGTAATTCAGTGATATCACTATCCAAATCAGCATTAAATGCAGCCATTTCAACCTTTTCTTTTGTTAAATTCATATTAGCAAAACGTATATTATTTAAAATAGTTGTTGAAAATAAAAAGCTTTCCTGAGGAACGTAACCAATTGACTTCAGATACGTATCTAAGGCATACTCTTTAATATTTGAATTATTAACTGAAATCATTCCGTTGTATGCATCAAATTCACGAAGTATCAATTTCATAATCGTTGATTTGCCAGCACCCGTTTTTCCAACAATGCCAAGAGTTTGACCAGAACCAATTTCAAATTTAACATTATGCAAGCTTTCCCGATCATCATCTGGATAATTAAAATGCTGGACATCAAATTTAAAAGATCCCACCGGTAATTTATCTAACCCCTTTTCATTATCTACAATGCCACTTTTTTGATTTAATAATATTTGAACACGATCATAACTAGCATTTCCACGTTCAATAACATTAAATAATCGACCAATAGCAAACATCGGCCAAACAAGTAACGCAATATAACTTATAAATGAAATCAGTTGTCCAATTGAAATAACGTTGTTAGCCACATAGTATCCACCTAAAATGATAGTGCAAACATATGACAATCCAATAATTAAACTTGTTATTGGATCAAACAATGCATCCAATAAATTAACTTTTCTATTAATCTTGATAGTTTCTTCAACTTTTCCTTCAAAATCTTCAATATCTTCTTGTTCTTGTCCAAGAGTCTTAATCACTTTAATTCCGCTGACACTCTCTTGCGTTTTATTATTCAACGTTGAAAACGCTGCTTGAGATGTAGAGAAAGCAGTGTGTATTTTAGTTCCTAAATATCTAGCCATAACCGCCAATAAAGGTAACGGAATAATTGCTAAGATTGTTAAACGCCAATCTATTAAAAATATCATTGCAATTATAGTTGTCCCACCCGTGATAATTGAATCAGCAAAAGTTAGTATACCTGCACCAGCAACCTGCTGAATAGCTGTTAAATCATTCGTTGCATGTGCCATCAAATCGCCTGTTCTATTTTGCTGAAAAAAAGATTGATCCATTTGCATAAAATGTTTAAATAATCGAGTACGTAAAATTTTTTCAAGGCGAGCAGCGCTACCCCAAATATTGGTTCTCCAGATATATCTAAACAGATATTGCCCTAATGCAACAAAAACTAAGATACTAATCCAAATTGCTAACTTACTCACTGTTAGTTCATTTTCACTCATACTATCAACGATATTTCCAATAATTTTAGGTGGAATAATTTGGAAGATTGCCACTAAAATCAGAAAGAATACTGCGATTCCATACGATTTTTTTTCTTGTTTAAAAAACCATCCAAGTTTTCTAAATATAGTCATTCTAACTCCTCCTTTTTATAAAAAAAAACAAGCAAAGGAAATCCTTGCCTGTTCATAAAATATTAAATTATTTTTTTTGCGAACTATTTTTTGCTTGTGCATTCATAGATGACATCATCTGATGTAATTTCTTTTCAGAAGGTTTTTGGCCCATTTGGACCATCATCATTCTTAACATATCTTCATTGATTGGTGGGTTCTTTTGTAAATATGTTTCCATATACTTACGAGCACCGAAAAATCCTCCGACAAGTCCAACTGCTAACGCAATAACGGCGATTAAAATCGTCATTCCCATTGACATAATTCAAGACCCCTTTCAATTCACTTCAATCACTAATTCTACACAATTTTCACATAAAAGAAAAGGTAAATCTATTCAAATTGGGAACTATTTTCTTAGTTATCTCGTAAACCTTTATCACGTTGAACTTTTTTTACTTTGTCAGGTGTTACTTCTTTACCTGTTTTATCATAAACCTGCATCATTTCAACTCGACTTCTAAAACTTTCTCTAAATAATGCAAGATACGTTTCACGAAGTTCTTTTCTTTCAGCTTCTTCAGCCTTTGTTAAACCTTCATCAGTTTTACTTTTTGCAGCTAATTCATTTATTCTTGGTGCTAAATCTTCTGGGATCATTTATTATCACTCCTTAAAATTTCACTCATAAGCATACCTGATAATATGATAAAAAACAATTATTCAAATTAACCGAACGTTTGTTTGCAACAACTACTTTCATATGCTACTATTAAAATAATAAATAATGATGATGAGGTGTACTAAATGACAAAAGCATCTGACAGCAAACAACTTGCAGTCTTGCGCTTTATTCATGAACGAGTGGACACGAAGGGTTATCCACCAACTGTTAGAGAAATTGGCGAAGCTGTTTCTCTATCATCTACTTCCACTGTTCATGGACACATTGCTCGACTTGAAAAAAAAGGATTACTAACTAAAGATCCCACCAAACCTAGGGCAATTGAACTTACACCACTTGGATTAGATGCGATTGGCGTTAATAGTCATGAAAATTTAATTCCAATGGTCGGGACCGTTACTGCTGGTGTACCCATTTTGGCTGTTGAACAGGTAACTGATTATTTCCCCCTCCCACCTGACTTTAATTCCTCAGATGATTTATTCATGTTAACAATTCGCGGAGAAAGCATGATTAATATTGGGATATTAAATGAAGATCAAGTTATTGTCAGAAAACAGTCAACTGCTGAAAATGGTGAAATTGTTATTGCAATGAATGAATTTGATGAGGCAACCTGTAAAAGATTTTTCAAAGAAGAAAATCATTTTCGTCTCCAACCCGAAAATGATTCAATGGAACCAATTATTTTAGATTCTGTCTCTATTTTAGGCAAAGTCATTGGACTCTATCGTCATTTTTAATGAACAAAGCAGAAAAAGCTACTAAATTAGTCAGACTAATCTAGTAGCTTTTTCTATTGAATAGAATATTGCCTTTGCATATTTTTGCTGCCTATTAAAATATATTTAGATTTATCATTACTGTAATCTAAATAAATATCTGCTCCATCATTTTTTAAATGATTTTGATACATATTCTCGTATAATTCAATAGAAACTTGAACACGTTCTTCTAAATTAATTTTCGGTAATTGACTCTTGAAATTATCTGTTAATGTACCAGAAAAGAATTCTCCAACTGCCCCTGAACCATAGCTATACATCCCTATTCTATCACCGGCCTCTAAATCATTACTATTTTCAAGTAAAGATATAAAGCTTAAATATAGTGAGCCAGTATATAAATTTCCAACCTGATTATTATACTTTTTAGCTGCCTCAAATTCTCGTTCTAATTCAATTTTTTTGCTATCTGTCGCTTCATTAAGGACTTCTCTTAAACCTTTAACACCAAGTTTTGTATATGGCAAATGATATAAAATAGCCTTAAAATCAGCAACAGTTAATCCTGTTTTATTTTTATACTCATTCCATGTTTGATTAAAAAAATCTAAATATACGTTCTGAGAAGTTTTACCGTCTACAAGTGCTTCGCTGTGATTTAATGGGCGCCAAAAATCCATAACATTTTCCGTTACAAATCCACTATCTGCATCTAATAAAAGTATTTTTGGGTTTTTCGTAATAATCATTGCGACAGCGCCGCCACCTTGTGTAGGTTCACCCGCAGTATTTAGACCATATCTAGCAATATCAGCACCAATGACTAAAACCTGACTATTTGGATTAAGCGACACATGTCCTTTTGCCAATTGAATAGCGGCCGTTGCTCCATAGCAAGCTTGCTTAATTTCGATTGATCTCACGTGTTTTAAGCCTAAAAGACCTGAAACGTAGGCTCCTGCCGACTTTGAATTATCAATACCGGATTCTGTTGCAAAAATAACAAAGTCAATTTTGTCTCTATTTTCGTTATCTATTAATAGATCTGCAGCATTTGCACCCATCGTCACCACGTCCTGTGTCGGCGGTATAACAGCCATTTTTGATTGGCCAATTCCAATTAAATATTTATTAGGATCTACATTTCTGACATTAGCTAATTCTGACATATCAACGTACTGATTCGATGTAAAAAAATTAATTCGATCAATTCCAATTTTCATTAATCTTCCAGCTTCCATTTATTATATTGTTTTTATTGTACTTGATGTCTCATTTGATGGCAAGATTTGGTATCACTGGTTTAAAAAGGTATCATTATTCAGTTTCAAATACTAAACCTAAATACTTTTATTACTACCCTAGAAATATCTTTATCAATAAACTATCACACTCGGCGAACAGATAAAATTTGGCAACGATTACAAGACTCATTGGTCGTATTGCACTTAATTGCACTTAATTGCACTTAATTCCCCTTGAATACTAATTATAGAATCACTTTATGTATTCTCTTGTAATTGTCCAGTTAGACGTATAAAATTTAACCATATATTTATACGAAAAAGGGGATTAATATGATTGCACAAACATTTTATTTAATTGTTTTAATTATTTGGGTGTCTATGATTGGGTTAACTATTTGGGATAAAGGTTTGACTAATTTTTTTAAATATATATTCACCCCTACAAAAATACCAAGACAAAATAGATTTAAACACCCTTTTTTGTCGTTTTTAGTTATTCAAGAAAAAGAACAAAAATTTTATTTTTATGCAGTAAGTTTTTTAATAGGTACAATTTTTGGTCTAATGTTTTTCCCCAGGTTCTTAATTTTAAGACTACTAACATTTAGCATTGCTTCATTACTGTTTTGTTATAGTTTTTTTTCATACCTAAAATTATTCCCTAAAAAAACAAAACTCTGGCAAATTGAATCGTATTTATTATTACTTATTACTACATTCATTTTTTATCTAATTAATTATATGAATTTGATTACACCACTAATGGAAACAACAGTTATTTTTACATTTATATTAGGTATTATTATCATTACCTTTAGTTCATTCTATTTATTAAAATTACTTTCATACATTGTTCAAAATAATTTTGCACATACTGTACAGGTTATTGCTGAATTTGCATTAAATATTTTCTATGAAGGTTTGCTTGTTGGAACTTCTTTAATAGGCGTTTTAGGAGGTGAATCAAAAGTTACCGAATTTGTCTCTAAGTTACCCAGTGTCCATGTTGTTGATCACTTAGTAGCTATTTCATATTATGGCTTGAGTGATTTTTTTGGAGACCCCATAAATTCTATTCAAAATGTTCAGTCATATCCAACAATAATTTTATATATTCATCTGCTAAGCTTATTATTTGGCGCAAGCTACACGTGGATATTTCTTGCTAACTTAATAAGCATTGATAATAATTAAATGAGTTTTGCAATTATATTAAAAAGTTGATATACTAAACAAAGTTATTTTGGAGAGTTGGCAGAGTGGTAATGCACCGGACTCGAAATCCGGCGAACGCTGTAATGGCGCGCGCAGGTTCAAATCCTGTACTCTCCTTTTTATATCATATTAAACCAAAATAAAAAAACACAAACGCCAGTTTAAAGGCATTTGTGTTTTTTATTTTGTATAAAAAGAGACTATAAAGCATTAAAACATCATATGACTTTGCACATATTTCGCACATTTTTATATACCTAACATTAAAAAAGCTTTAAGTGACTTTCTGAATTATAAAAAATCAGTATTATACCTGTATCTTGGACCCAAACTGATGTATATATAATTAATATTTCGCAAACAACCGTCTGTTCTTGGTAAAAGGAAGATAATATTCAAAAGCTCGTAGCTTAATTTAAAAATAAAAAGCTCTAGTATTGGACGAAAATCCAATACTAGAGCCTCATTTTATAAAATTATACAACAATAGCTATCATAAAGCTGTAATCATGAATTTAATAGTTCATTAAACTGAATATATCATAGTCTTTTATTTTTTGACGGCCCTTTAAATCATCTAATTCAATAAAAAAGGCAGTCCCTACAACAATACCACCTAATTGTTCAACTAATTCTATCGTCGCTGCAATCGTACCACCAGTTGCTAATAAATCATCTGTTACTAAAACCCTCTGTCCAGGTTGTACCGCATCCTTATGCATATATAGTGCAGATTCTCCGTACTCCAATGCATACTTGGCCTCAACGGTTTCTCGAGGTAACTTACCTTTTTTTCTAGCTGGTGCAAATCCTACACCTAGATCATAGGCCACTGGACATCCAACAATAAACCCTCTAGCTTCAGGGCCAACAATCATCTCAACATTTTTACTCTTGGCATATTCTACAATTTTATTTGTTGCTTCGCGGTATGCTGCTCCGTCTGCCATTAAGGGTGATATATCTCGAAAAACAACACCTTTTTCTGGGTAATCAGGAATTGCAGCAATATACTTTGTTAAATCTAATACCATTAATAAACGCTCCTTTAATCTTCTGTATTCAATTGTTCAAGTATCCACTTTTTAAGATCATTCTCTTTAGAGTAGACTAACTTATCTTCAGCTAATATTCGATTATTTCTTAGCTTATATTCAGAAGTATTTTTAATGTCCATTTTATTTGTTGTACTTTTTCCAGTCATTAATCCATCTTTTATTTTAACAAATTCCAACTCTAAAAACACCTTAATCATGAATATTAATAAATTTTTCTTTATTTTTAAAAAATCAGATAAGACGATTAGTTGATTATTAATATCAACATCTTTATGACTCATCACAAATTTATATAACTTTGCATACTGTTCTCTGGATGGCATACCATCTAAATAGGCACTGTTAGTCTTTAAAAATACTGCAATTATTTTCTGACTATCCGATAAACGTAATATTGTAGACATTTGTTCCAACGAGCTTGGGCAATCTACAAATATAATTGTTCTTTGATTATCAAAATCTGATACACTTTTTAGTTGATCAGCCTGCTTAAATATCTGTTTGTCTGATGAAAATTGTTTTACTTGGTCATAATTTTTTTTATTCCAGAATATAAACAAGCCTTCATTTTGAAATAAACTTTTATTCACGTGGTCAGTTCTTTCATCAATAATTACAAGCCCTTCAAATTTAATGTCCTGTACCATTAACTGTAAATTTGTTTTATTCATCCATACATTTTTTTCAATTTCACCGATTAATTTGATCTCATCTAAAGTATTCTTGAAATCATCAACATACTTTGCATTTGAAAATGAAATTCCACTAATTTTTTCTTTCTCACCAACAACTTCAAATTTTAAGTGAGTTCCTGTTTTACCAATAGCCTTAACATTTTGTATTGATTTATATTTAATTTCAAAAATCGGTTTTTCATTGTCTGTACCAAATGGTTTTAATTTTTCAATATCCTTATAAAAATCCAAAGTCAATTGATCTACATTTAGCTTTGCTACAACCACTTTGGCTGGCTTAACGTTCAATTGAATTCCTTGAGATACTGCTTCATTTTCCAAGTCTAATCTAAATCTTTCTAAGTTTTGAATGGGAAATGTTAATCCCACGGCCATATGATGTCCACCAAAATGAGATGTTAATTCTCTATGTTCATTAATTGCGTTATACAAATGAAATGTATCAATACTTCGACCGGATCCTTTTAAATAGCCCTTCTCTGTATCTTGGTTTAAAATAATTGTCGGTTTACCAGTTACTTCAACAACACGACTAGCAACGATACCTAATACACCTTCGTGCCAATTTTCACCTGTTATTACCAGTGTTTTCTTGTACTGATTATACTCTGCTGTAGCCTGTTTCAATGCTAGTTCTAATATATCTGCTACAATTTTTTGACGGCGTACATTTTCAGATTGAACAAAGTTTGCTATTTCCTGTGCTCGTTCATCGTCTAGACTAGTTAACAGTTCAACACCAATATTTGCATCACCTAATCGCCCAATTGCATTTAAACGCGGCGCAATACCAAAACCAATATCTTTTTCATCTACTGTTTCCTGTTTTACATTCGCAACTTCCATTAATGCAATCAATCCTGGCCGGAACGTTTGTTGTAAAACCTTCAGACCGAAACTTACAAGTGAACGATTTTCATCTGTCAGTGATACCAAATCTGCTACTGTACCGATTACCACTAAATCTAGTAATTCTTCTGAAATATCACCTGTTAATGCACTCGCAACTTTAAATGCCACACCAGCACCTGAAAGTTCTCCAAACGGATATTTTCCTTCAGGATGTCGAGGATGAATTATTGCATAAGCCTTTGGTAAAACATCTGGTAATTCATGATGATCGGTTACGATAACATCTATACCTTGAGATTGAGCAAATTCTATTGCTTCATTCCCTGATACACCATTATCAACAGTAATAATCAAATTAGTACCATTGTCTATTATTCTTTTATAAGCATCTACATTAGGTCCGTAACCATCTATAAATCGGTTAGGTATATAAGTTTCCACATCTGCGCCCATATCACTAAGTGTCTCAAACATGATTGAGGTACTCGTTAACCCATCAGCATCATAATCACCATAAACCGTTATTTTTTGATTTTTAACTATTGCTTGTTGAATTCGTTCAATTCCTTTACTCATATCATGCATAAGCATTGGATCGTGAATGTTTTCTGCTCCTACATTTAAAAAATCAGTAATAGCTTTTTCAGATGTAAGTCCGCGGCTCCATAGTAAAGATATCAATGAATGATCTAATTGAATATTTTCAAATATTTCATTAGGTATTTTGTCATTACTTAAATCTAAAAACTTCCAACTATACTTTGATTCAATCATGTTAAACCTCTACTTTACTAACGATTTATATTTTCTGATTTTAACGTTTTAATTTCATTTTGTAGTAATTGAACTTCTTTTCTATTCTGAGTTTTTATTTTATCAATTGAATTTTTCAATGATTCATCAAAATTATTTTTATAGTCATCCAATTGTTGATTTAATTCTTTATTTTCTTTTTTTAATTTTAAAGTTGCACTTGTTGTTAACAGACCTATCAGTAGTGCTCCTGCTAAAATTGAAAATAATAAAATAAGAATCATTGGCATTTTAATTTCTGCAAACCAAAAATTAATTGAAACTTCCTTTACATTTAAAATTGAAAAAATTGCTATTACGATAATAAGTAATAACGCTATGATTGTTCGCCATTGTTTTTTCATATTTTCCCCCACTATTTTTTGTTAAATACTGTACCCGCAAGTAAATCTCCCATTTTAGGGAAAATTGTATATCCCAAATATGCCATTTCCATATAATATGGTAAATTAATTTCGCGTTTATTTGTACTTATGTTTCTTGATATAATCTTTGCAACATGCGCAGGATTTAGCATCATTGATCCAATATTTTTTAAATAGTTGCCCTCTTTATCAGCTATTTTGAAGAAATTAGTATCAATTGGTCCAGGATTAACTGTCATAACTTTAATCCCTAGTGGTTTTAATTCTAATCTCAACGCATTAGAATAACCAAGGACACCATATTTCGTTGCTGAATAAATTGCTGATTTCGGTGTTGCAATTTTCCCAGCAATAGATGCAATATTAATAATAACGCCATATTTTCTATCTGCCATATTTAGCGCAACATTTTGAGTCATGTACATTAGCCCCAAGACGTTTACTCTAAACATTTTTTCAGCAACATCCATATCAAAAGATAACACATTCTCCATCAAACCAAACCCTGCATTATTTATAAGTACTTCAATCGGTCCAATTGAAGATTCAATTTTTTTAACCATTTTTTCAATTTGAATTGGATCAGAAACATCACATTCAATCGCATAAGCCAATCGACCAGATAGACGCTGACAAGCATCTTTAACCTCTGTAAGTTTATCCATTTGTCTAGCGCAAATAACAACAATTGCACCTTTTCTAGCAACCTCATATGCCAGTTCCTTACCTAAACCACTTGAACCACCACTAATTAGAACGATTCTATTACGTAAATCTTTTAACTCTTTATATTGACTAATCATTTACTTTTTCCTTTTGAGAAAACGGCACATTAATTACATCAAAATCTCTAACAACCGTTGTATTTTTAAAGATACTTCTTGCCTCACTCTGTAAAGTAATGGCCATTTTACCAACATATCTTGCGGAAATATGTGTCAATAATAACATTTTCACGTTTGATTTTTTAGCGATTTCTGCAGCCTGAGCACTAGTTGTATGATAATAATTCCTTGCCATTTTTGATTCAGCTTTTTCAAATGTACTCTCATGAACCAGAACATTTGCATTTTCAGCTAATGTATAACTATTTTTTGTTTTTCTTGTATCGCCCAAAATTGTGACAATACGCCCTTTTTTAGTTTCTCCCAAAAAATCATTTCCATTTAATTTTGTGCCGTCTTCTAATTGAACTATTTTACCGGCTTTTAATTCTCCATAAATTGGACCAGACGGAATATTTAATTCTTTAAGTTTATCTATTTGTAATTCGCCTGCATAATCATGTTCCACAATTCGATAACCCACGCTTATAATACGATGATCTAAGTAATCAAAATATACTTTAAAAGTGCTATCTTCAAATATTAATCCAGGTTTATCAAGTTCTACAAATTTAATTGTATATGACAACTTCGTTTCAGAAACTTGTAAACTGGTCTTCACAAAATTTTGAATTCCTTTAGGACCAAAAATAGTTAAAGGTCCATTACCTCCTTGAAATGATCGGCTACTCAAAAGACCTGGCAACCCAAAAATATGATCTCCGTGTAAATGTGTAATGAATATTTTTTCGATTTTCCGAGGTTTTATTGTCGTTTGTAAAATTTGATGTTGTGTTGCTTCACCTACATCAAACAACCAAACACTATTACGTTCATCTAGTAGTTTTAGTGCAATACTGGTTACATTTCTATTTTTTGCAGGTGCTCCTGCTCCTGTACCTAAAAATTCTAATTCCATATTATTAACCTATCCTTACTTATTCATTTGATTTCATTGGTAATGTAACTTCAAAAACGACACCCTTCGGTATCTTATTTCTAACTTCAATTTTACCTTTATGCTCTTCAACGATCCATTTCGCAATTGACAAGCCTAACCCATTACCACCTGTTTTACGATTTCTTGATTTTTCTTCTCTATAAAAGCGTTGGAAGATTATTTTTTTATGTGTATCACTAATATTTTCTCCATCATTAATGACTTGTATCACTAGTTGCTTAGCCGACTCAATAACGATAAACGAAATTTCATTACCCGCTACTGTGTATTTCAATGCATTATCAAGTAAAATGACAATTAATTGATGTATACGGTCTTCGTCTAATTGAATGTACTTACTTGCAATATTTATTTGAAAATAAAATTGTTTATTTTGACTAAGCGCAATATCTGCATAAGGATGAATAATATTCTCAAAGTATTCCTTAGCAAGGACTTTCTTAAAGTTAAACACATTAGCATTAGAATCTGAATTAGCTAACAATAATAGATCTTTTGTTAGATTATTTAATCGTCTAATCTCACTTAATGAAGTTGCAATTGACTCGCTTTCATCGATAATATTTGCATTAGGTTTTGTTAACAAATACTCTAATTTATTTTGTACTATCGTCAATGGTGTTCTAAGCTCATGGGCTGCATTATCGATAAATTCTCTTTGCTTATTCCATGCACTAATCGTTGGTTTAATACTAATAGATGATAAAATAACACTTAAGGCAATCGACAACATTCCAAAAATAAGCAGAGATACAAGTAAAATATTCCTAAAACTAATCAATGAGTTTTGATTAATCTCAATATTTTCAATAATTTGAATATATCGTGCTTTATGCCATTTTTTAACAGCTGAGTCTGGAATTTCCATTAAGTATGACCTAAACGTAGGTCCGTTTTTTTGTTTAATTGTTTTAAATTTGTTTAAATCAGATTTTTTAAATGGTATCTTATTAAAAACGGGGTATCTGGTACCCATTGCATCTTTATTAATTATTTCTCCATTTTGTGACCATAAGATTTGATAGACTTTAAAGTCAGGTGCTTGCTTCAAAAGTGGACTATCATCGATTCTATTTATGGAGACATAATTAGAATCTTTTATTCGTCTAATTTGTTTTTTCATTGATATATCTACATTAACTGTTAAGGTGTCATTAAATGAACTATATACAATTAAACCAAGTGTTACAAAAATAATACTGAAGCTTAAAAGATACATAAAAAATAATTTTATACGCGTATCTCTATTTGCCTTATTTTTCATCAGGTTCAACCAGATAACCAACGTTTCTAATTGTTCGAATCATTTTTTCATGACCAATCTTTTTTAATTTTTTTCTCAGATTACTCATATAAACTTCTACAACCGTAATGCTAGTATCGGACGTAAATCCCCAAACACGGTCAAATATTTGTTCTTTCGTTAAAATAGTATTCTTATTTTCCAGTAAGTATGTTAAAAATTCATACTCTTTACCCTGTAAATTGATAGATTGGCTGCCAGAAATAATTGTTCTGTTATCAGATAAAATCATATCTTGATATTTTAATTCACTATCTATTTCAAATTTCATTGTTCTTTTCAGAAGAGCCTTTATTCTCATTTGTAATTCGTTTAAATTGAATGGCTTAGCTAAATAATCATCCGCCCCTAAATTAAATCCGGTAATTTTATCGTCAACACTATCTTTTGCTGATAAGATTAGCACTGCCGTGTCAATTTTCTTTTCTCGAATTTTTTTTAATACATCAAATCCCGATATTGTAGGAAGCATTAAATCTAAAATAATAATATCATATATATTTTGTGAAGCTTTAAAAAAGCCTTCCTCGCCATCGAACGCTTGCTCTAACGTCATAATTTTTGCTGTTGCTTCAACAATATTATCAGAAATAATTGTATCATCTTCAATAATTAATCCTCTTGGCATTTTTTTTCCTCATTCCTTTCATTTTCATTAAAAAAAATGCATAATAATTATATCTTCTACTAAAGGATGGTTAAATATTATGCGAATGATCGATTTAGAATTAGCCACTATTGATTTAAATAAAAATTTTAATTTATATTACACTACTAATAATCTATTTTACCCTATTTCTAAGGTAATTAGTACATCAGAATATTTTATTTTAATTGTTACTCCCTCTGATAAACCCTTGTTACTTCAAGATTTACTTCACGTATCTGAGTTGAAATCACGTCATAATAAGCTGTTTATCCAAACTATTGATAAAAATTTACATTTAATTTTAGGTTATAAAATAGATCATAATAAACTATTTTTAGCTTAAAACTTAAAATAGATCTGTCTTCATTCTACTCTGATGCTATTATATATATCGCATGGAGTATTAATAAAAAATGCTAACTGCTGTTATACAGTTAGCATTAGTGACATTTGTTAATAGATAAAGTTATTCTACATAATTATCCTGTCTTTATAGTATATCTAAAAAATGGAGGTAAAACAAATGAATATTCTATCTACAACAGTAAGTATCGTTGCCCTATTAATTTCACTGTATACCCTGTACATCGTCCTAAAAAGTAATAGATAAATTAAACGCTAATTTTTAACACAATACATTATTCATACAACTACTGGATTAAGTCATCAATTGTCCTATCTTATTCAAAAAAGGACAATATTAGTTTGTTGAAACAAATTTAAAAAACATTATAGAACATAGCTATTTTAAGGGTGTACACTTTCTGGTGTTGGTGAAATAAAATTCATCAACACCAGTTTTTTATTCTGAAAACAAAAAAAGAGGCCACCATGACCTGTACTAGGCCCTGTCAAGTTGACGGATGAAATAATATAAAATTTAATATGTTTCTAAATGGCTTTATCCCAGTATT